>CAYSUA010000330.1:0-7088 GCA_964433795.1 uncultured Desulfobacteraceae bacterium
ATAATATCCGTTCCCCCGGAACGGGTAGCCCTTTATATGATTATCAAGTCTCCGTCGCTTCGGCACCGGCAATGATCTCTTCCCAGTCGTAGACACCGGTGGACCGGTGTCCCGATTGCAGTATGAGAAATTCCTCCGGCTTCCAGTTTCCGTTAACCAACCGATCGAGCAGATCAATGGATCCTTCAAGAGGAACAAAGGTCATTCCGGAGGTCTTCGCCCGTTCCCGACACAATTGAGCATAGTCCGGCTTCCGGGTTTCCGGAATCTCGATATAGATAAGCTTTCCGTGTTTGGATTTGCTGCCGTACATGGTTTCATAAATATAGCGGGCATTTTCTTCGCCGTATTGCACGACATATTTCAAATAGACCGGATCTTTTTCCATTTCCCCGCCGGCACTTCCGTCATGAAAGAATGACTCGCTTCTTTCCATATACCCCGGTGAACTAAAGGGCTGACTCGGGTTGTCTTTGAAGTGTTCCTTAAACCGTTCTTTAGATCCGAGAAACAGCGTACAGCAATCGTGGGCTCGGGGGATGACTATTTTAGTGTCTCGTGCCACCAGACCAATGGTGGCGTTCCCGCAGAGCCCGTAACCAAGAAGGATGGCGTCATAGTTCTTATCTGCGCCGGCGTCGATCTTTTCCTGGATGAGTTTCTTCAGGTGATCGCTATGATTATGGGAGTCCTTCTCGGTGAATTCCACATCGAAAATATGCGGGCTTTTGGCAATCAACAGACAGACCTCCCTTAAAAACACATCGCAGGCGATCAGTTTCAGTCGCAAGGGTTTCATAAGTCTTTCCTTTGCTGCATAAACTTAAATCAGTCTCCAACCATATTTCACAGGGCCATAAAGCGTCAAGTCTCCGTTTGACCTATGTTGAGAATCCTGATACCCAAGATTTAGGTCCAGGCTATTGAGAATAGAATAGCCTGATGCGTGGTATAATGTTATTTGCCCCCTTTTTTGAGGTACTGAATGTTAAGAGATAAGTTTTCCTCTATTTTCTTTTTTATCTTTATGTTTTTGCTGGGGGGATCGCCATTCGATGTGGTTGCTGCTAATCCCGTCAAGAAATCCATACCTCACCAGGTTCCCGTTCGGGTAGCCGAGGTGCAAAATCGGCTCATCTCGGAACAAATCACACTCATCGGCACAACGGAACCCCTTGCCAAGAGCACCGTAGCCTCTGAGATTTCAGGGGTTGTCGAATACTTTCCGGTAAAGGAGGGGGACTTTGTCAAAAAGCGAGATCTCCTGGTTCGGTTGAGGTCAACGGGGCTAAAGCTTCGGCTAAAGGCTGCTGTTGCGGAAAGAGAGCGAGTAAAAGCGAACCTTGAAAATGCCGAAGCGGAACTCAAACGCCTTTTCAAACTCAAGGAAAGCGACAGTATCTCGACACGTCGTCATGAAGAAGCAGACTATGTTTTTCGCGCACTCAAACAAGAGCTATTAAAAAACAAAGCCGAGATCGAGTATCTTCAGTACGAGATCGATCAAAAAAAAGTCGGTTCCCCCCTTTCGGGATTTGTGACCAAGGAGCATACCCAGGTGGGCGAATGGATACAAGCCGGTGGATCGGTCGTGACGATTCAAGACTTGGGACAGATCCGGGTCACGGTGGATGTACCGGAACGCTATGCGGTGATGCTGAAACCTAAGGATGAAGTAAAGATACTGGTCAAAAGTATCTCGAAAAAAAGCTACGCCGGTAAGATTTATGCGGTTCTCCCTCAGGGAGATCCGAACTCCAGGACCTTTCCGGTCAGAATTCATTTGCCGAATCCTAAATTTAAGATCAAAAGCGGAATGGAAGCCCTGGTCACCTTTAAACTTTCTGAAACCAAAAATGCATTGGTCGTTCCCAAGGATGCCGTGGTGACTGTCCAGAACAAGCAGGTTGTTTATACCGTCGTTGATGGAAAGGCAATCCCCGTCAACATCGATGTTCTCGGGTATGATGACGGGGACGCGTCGATCAAAGGAAAAATAAAACCGGGTGATCCGGTGATCATCCGGGGGAATGAGCGGCTGCGGCCGGGTGTTCCGATTCAAATACTTAAATGATTGAATGTTGAAATTTCGAACCCACAATGAAACTTGTTGACACCGCGATTAAAAAACCGGTTTCCGTTACCGTCGGTATTATCCTGGTTGTTTTGTTCGGTCTGGTTTCTCTTCTAAGAATTCCGATTCAGCTGACTCCCAACGTGGATCTTCCCGAAATCTCCGTTCAAACCGTGTGGCGGGGGGCGAGCCCCGTGGAAATCGAGCGGGAAATTGTCGATGTCCAGGAAGAGGAGCTCAAGAACCTGGAAGGCTTGAAGGAAATGACCAGCCAAAGCCGGGACAGTCTGGGCACCGTCAATTTGCTGTTTGAAATCGGGACCGATAAAGACGAAGCCTTGTTAAGGGTTTCCAATAAGCTGAACCAGGTAAAAAAATATCCTGCCAATGCGGACAGGCCCGTTGTAGAATCCGGCGGGTCCAGGGAGCGGTCCATCGCTTTTATGGTCTTAAAGGCAATGGACGGCTATAGTGGAAATTTAAGTCAGGAATTCGATTTTTTCGACAAGCATGTGAAACCGCGCATTGAGAGAATATCCGGTGTTGCAACGGCCAATATCTTCGGCGGCCGGGAACGCGAACTCCAGGTCATTGTCGACTCCGATGCACTTGCGGCAAGAAGAATAACGATTCCTGAACTCATACGTGCACTGGATGTGGAAAACAAGAATATCAGCGCGGGCAATTTCGATGAGGGAAAACGCCGGTACATCGCACGAACCCTGGGGGAGTATACCGACGAGGAAGATGTAAAGAAGGTTATCATCAGACGGTCAAGCGGCATTCCCGTGACCGTAGGGGATGTAGCCTCGGTACGGCTCGGATATAAAAATCCGGATCTGGTGGTCCGTCATATGGGGATACCGACCTTGGTGATGAACGCCATTCGGGAACCCGGATCGAATGTGTTGGTCGTGATGAACAGGATCCGGGCCGTAATTGTGGAGTTAAACGACGGTCTATTAAAAGACCGGCGGCTGAAGCTCGAGCAGGTTTATGATGAGACCGGGTATATCTACAGCGCCATCAATCTGGTGCGCAAGAACATTTTTTTAGGCGGCAGCCTGGCGGTCATCGTTTTGTTGTTGTTTTTGAGAAAATTTGTCAGCACGATTATTGTCGGCATTGCGATTCCCATCAGCGTTATCGGCACATTTCTGGTGATGACGCTTTGCGGGCGGAATATCAATGTGGTGAGTTTGGCGGGCCTCAGTTTTGCCGTCGGAATGGTGGTGGACAACTCGATCGTGGTATTTGAAAATATATTTCGCCACCGGGAAATGGGTAAAACCCGTGTTCAAGCCGCCTTTGACGGAACCGCCGAAGTTTGGGGAGCAGTTCTTGCAAGCACCCTGACAACCGTGGCGGTCTTTCTGCCCATTGTCTTTGTTGAAGAAGAGGCCGGGCAACTCTTCCGCGATATTGCTATCGCCATCAGCAGTGCGGTCATACTCAGCATGGTGGTCTCCATCACCGCCATCCCGACCCTTTCGGCACGGATTCTTGGAAAAGTAAATAATCGGGCTCCGGCTAAGATGCACATCTTGTCGTTAACCGGCCTGGCCGGCGGCTTCGTGAATCTGATTGCGAAGTTCATCTATTGGATGTGCGGCTATGTTACGGCACGTCTGGCGATTATCGCTGTAATGATGGCTTTGGCTGTAGGAATTGCAGTTACGCTGGTTCCGAAAACCGAATATCTGCCGGAGGGCAACCGGGAGATGCTGTTCGGTATTTTGCTTCCGCCGCCCGGGTACAATCTGGGCGAGCTGGAGGAGATCGCAAAAACCATTGAGAAAGATATTTTACCCCTCACGAAAGCGGATAAGGATACCGGCAATCCTGAACTTGCCAAACTACCTCCGGTGAGTAATTTTTTCTATGTTGCCTGGGGCCAGCAGGTCTTTATGGGAATTATATCGAAGGTTCAGCAACGGACCAGAGAACTACTTCCCTACGCTTACGGCGTACTGAAGAAAATACCCGGTATGATTGCCATCGTCCAGCAACCCGGCATATTTTCCCGGGGCTTCGGAAAGGGCCGGGCCATCGAAATCGAGATTAAGGGGCCCGATTTAAACCGGCTGCTCAGCCTCGGCAAACAGATATTCGGTGCGTGTACCCAGGCGGTGCCCGGAGCACAAATTCGACCCATCCCGAGTCTGGATTTGGGAAATCCCGAAATGCGAGTCCGACCGAATCGGGATCGGCTTACCCGGCTGGGTATTACCACCACCGATTTGGGGATTACCGTCGATGCGCTCGTGGATGGCGCCAGAGCCAGTACCTACCGGCATTTAGGAGAAGAAATCGATCTCATCGTCAAAAACAGGGAAGGAAAACTCAATCGCACACAGGATCTTGAAGCCTTTCCAATCATCGCGCCAACCGGAGAAAAGGTGACATTGGGTTCCCTGGCGGACATCCGCTTGGAAGAAGGCCCCATCCAAATCAATCGTATCGACTCTGAGCGGGCCATTACGATCCAGGTCATTCCGCCTATAGAATTGGCTCTTGAGACCGCAATGGATGCCATTCGGAATAAAGTCATAGACCCCATTAAAAATAGCGGCAATTTATCGAGCCTTTACCGGATCGATATCGGCGGGACAGCCGACAATCTGACCCGAACCAGAAAAGCCCTCTTCTGGAACTTCCTTTTGGCGATCGTGATATGCTACCTGCTCATGTCGGCGCTTTTTGAAAATTTCATCTACCCCTTCATCATTATGTTCAGCGTTCCATTATCTGCTGCCGGTGGATTTGTGGGCCTGTTCCTGTTAAACCGCTTCTATGTCTATCAACCGCTGGATATAATCACCATGCTCGGATTTGTGATCCTGGTCGGTATTGTCGTAAACAACGCCATTCTCATTGTTCATCAAACGCTAAACAATATCCGCTACGGGCATATGGAGCCCCGGAATGCCATTGCGGAGTCGGTCCGATCCCGAATCCGGCCCATATATATGAGCGCTATTACCACCGTATGTGGAATGCTCCCGTTGGTGCTGCTTTCGGGCGCCGGGTCTGAATTTTATCGCGGGCTTGGAAGCGTCATCATCGGCGGCCTCCTGGTTTCAACAATGTTTACCATCTTTCTCATCCCTTCTCTCCTCAGCCTGACCCTGGATACGGGAAATTTTTTAAAGCATCTTTTTAGCAAATCAGGATGATCCCAGCCCACAGATAAATCTGTTTGATGAAAAGGAGGAGCGGATTAATTAGTACCGGCTGGTGTACTGCTTGCGGGTGCGTTCCATCTCCCGGCTTTCCTCCCGGCGGCGAATAGACTCGCGCTTGTCGTATTTTCGTTTTCCCCTGGCCAGGGCGATGGATATTTTGGCCTTGCCGTTTTTAAAGTACATTTTCAGCGGAATCAGGGTTAATCCTTTCTCATTCACTTTAACGTTGAGACGCTTGATTTCACGCTTGTGAAGCAGGAGTTTTCTGGGCCGCAGGGGGTCGTGGTTGTCGTAATAGGCAAACGGATAGGGACTGATATGCATCTGGTGGACAAACACTTCTCCGTTTTTAATCCGGGCGTAGGAATCTTTCAGATTGGCGCGGCCCTGCCTGAGAGATTTTACCTCGGTCCCCTTTAACACCATACCGGCTTCAAACTTTTCATCGATGTGGTAATCGTACCTTGCTTTCCGGTTTTCGGCTATGATCTTTGTGTGTTTTTTTTCCGACAAGATAGCTGCTCTTTCTTACTTTTCATGGTGTGAATAAGGTATCCGTCCACTGAATGAAATAGAGATAGTCCCGAATCCTATGCGGCAAATTTCTTGTCCGAGAGGATATTGCCGTAGGTGTTCTGAATGAGGTCGGTGATTTCCTTGACACTCGTTTTGCTTAATACATCCTGCATCAGTTTTTTTGCGTCTTCGGCCCGCAGAGACCGGATCATACTTTTTACAGCGGGTATGGATTGGGGATTCATGCTGAGTTCATCAAGCCCCAAGCCCAGAAGCACCGGAATATGAAACGGGTCGCCGGCCATCTCGCCGCACATGGTAACTCTGATCCCCTTTTCTTTGGACACATCCGCAACTTGTTTGATCATGCGGATGATTGCCGGATTCAGTGCATTGTACATATGGGAGACTTCCCGATTTCCCCGATCGATGGCCAACGCATACTGGATTAAGTCGTTGGTTCCGATGCTTAAAAAGTCAACCATTTCCGCCATTGCATCGGCCATGATCACGGCCGACGGAACTTCAATGAGAATACCGATTTCAATATTTTTTCTATAGTCGATTCCTTCTCGATCCAGGGATTCGGCAGCCTCTTCCAACATTCTTTTTGCTTCAAGGACTTCTTCGCAGCTGTTGATCATGGGGAACATGATGCGAGCATTTCCAAATGCAGCGGCCCTGAGTATCGCCCTTAACTGGGTCATGAACACATCCGGCTTCTTCAGGCAATACCGTATGGCACGCAGCCCGAGGGCCGGATTCTCCTCTTCCAGATCCGCTCCATTCATCAGCGCCTTATCGCCATTGATGTCTAGGGTGCGGATGGTTACCGGTTTCGGGTTTGTTACTTCAATAACATCTTTATATTTGTCAAACAGTTCTTCTTCGCTGGGAAAATCCGGGCGATTCATGTACTGAAATTCTGTGCGGTATAAGCCGATTCCGTCTCCACCATGATCGATGACCGATACGATCTCTTCCGGCAATTCGATATTCCCCATGGCGATGAGGCGAAACCCGTCGAGGGTTTCAGCCGGGAGGTGGCTGTCCCGGGTCATGGCGGCCTGAAGGGCCTGATATTCGGTTTTGCGTTCTTCGTAATCGATGAGGGTTTGTTCGGACGGATTCAGGATGAGTGTTCCGGTGGTGCCGTCGATAATTATTAAATCATCGGTTTTGATGACCCGGGTGGCATCACTCAACCCCATGATTGCGGGAATCTCCAGGCTTCGCGCGATAATCGCGGTATGTGAAGCTTTACCCCCTCGATCCGTAATAAAACCCATGACACGTTCCACATTGATCTGGCT
>CAYSUA010000331.1:0-2064 GCA_964433795.1 uncultured Desulfobacteraceae bacterium
AATCAGAACATCCGGGTTTCCTGCATCGACCATATCCTCAGTAAATTCTTTGCCTAATTTGATATCGATCCCTAAGACCCTGGCCCGTCCTTCAAGATAGTCGATGAATTCGTTGAGTACCGCTTTTTGAGGCGGAATGGCTCCGATCCTAACCCGGCCGCCCAGGATATTCTCTTTTTCAAAAAGTGTGACGTCATGTCCTCTGGAAGCTGCGATCTCTGCTGATTTAAGTCCCCCGGGTCCTCCTCCGGCTATCCATACCCGCTTGGGCTGTTCTGCGTTTGGGAATCGAAAGCGGGCTTCATTGCCTGCCTCCGGATTTACTGAGCACCGAACAAAATCTTTTCTTAGAGTCTGGATACATTTGTTACAGGAGATACAGGGAACGATCTCTTCAAAACTTCCTGCCTTGGCTTTATTCGGCAAGTGTGGATCAGCAATCAATGCACGGCCCATGGAAATCAGATCAGCCTTGCCATCCTGAATGATTTCATTCGCCATTTTCGGATTTCTGATCCTACCCACGGTGATCACCGGTATGTTGACGACAGATTTGACAGCTTGAGCGAGATGAACGAAAACACCTTCTTCAATATAATAGGGGGGGTGGTTTATATAGGCCGAAGCGGCGTTTGCGGCGGATATATGTAAAATATCCGCACCTCCGGATTCAAGGATTTTTGCGATTTCCTTGATTTGTTCAATATCGAGGCCGCCTTCAACGTACTCGTCGCCGCTCAGTCTGCAGCATATGGGAAAATCGTCACCCACCCGCTTTCGAACGGATTTCAATACTTCAATCGCAAATTTTGCTCTGCCTTGAATATCGCCCCCATATTCATCCGTTCTTTTGTTTGAAAATGGGGAGAGAAAAGCGCATATCAAATAACCATGGGCCATATGTAATTCGACACCATCCGCCCCGATCTCTTTCACCCGTTGAGCAGCATCCGTGTACGCCTGGACAAGGCTTCCGATTTCACTAACCGAAAGTTCTCGGGGGATCATTTCCTCCGGCGGATCAGGAAGATGGGATATCGGGGAGGGTCCGACAATCGGGCAGCCGGTGACTGAAGGCATTGTCTGTCTCCCCGCATGATTGATCTGAATAAATACCTTGCCGCCTGCGTTATGGATTGAATCCACGAGCTTTTTGAAATGTGCGGCATGGGTGTCGGAACTGATAAGCAACATTTTGGGGCTGGCTTTACCTTGCTCTAAAATACCCGTGTGTTCCACCGTAATGTACCCTACGCCACCTTTTGCACGTTCCACATAGTAATCGATTTGTTTCTCTGTAACGTAGCCTTCAGGAGATGCAAAATTGGTGGCCATGGGCGGCATTACGATTCGATTCTCTATCTTTAAAGATCCGATGGAAATAGGGCTGAAGAGACGATCGAGGCTCATGTTATTACCTCCGATAGATTTATTGGTTTGTGGTTGAAGGGACGGTAGATATAAAAATGAGGTGGACAAGTGGTCAAACCACCTAACCAGGACCTATTATTTATTAGACACGATTGTCAAGAAAATTATTAATGCCGATTGTCCGGCAATCATATCCTGCATTGAAACTCGCTTTCTAATATGATACCGATGGTTGTAAGCGGTTGAATCAAAAGTCTATTTCCTCGGATTGACTCTAAACCCTCTTCCCATAAGGAAAGGCCTTCAATCATGAAACTCAGTGAAATTATCACAAAATTGTGTTCAGGAAAGCTTGATCTGAAGGAATATGTCGATTCGTTATTTGAGCGAATCGAATCCAAGGAACCTGAAATCCAGGCATTGATTACGGGTACCTATGAGAAGCAGAGAATTGATGACGAAATCGCATCGCTTGCGGAAAAATACCCGAATCCTTCGAAACGACCGCCGCTGTTCGGAATACCGGTGGGAATTAAAGATATTTTCCGGGTTGATGGTTTTCCGACAAGATGCGGATCATCGCTGCCGTCAGATATATTCGAAGGCCCACAGGCAGAATGCGTATCGAGGTTGAAAAAGGCCGGGGCATTTATGATGGCCAAAACGGTTACCACCGAGTTCGCATTCAACGCA
>CAYSUA010000331.1:2074-7058 GCA_964433795.1 uncultured Desulfobacteraceae bacterium
CCAAAACACACGCCCGGAGGTTCCAGCAGCGGTTCGGCTGCCGGTTTATCGTGCGGGTTTTTTCCATTGGCGCTGGGATCTCAGACGGTCGGTTCGGTTATTCGTCCGGCGGCATTTTGCGGTGTTGTGGGTTTCAAACCGAGCTCCGGAAGAATTCCGATAATCGGCGTTATTCCTTACTCTGTTTCTGCCGATCATGTGGGAATTTTTGCAAGCGATGCTTCGGCTATCGATGTCATTATGTCGGTAATGGCGGACAATTGGCAGAAACATGATGACGATCCATCGCCGGGATCGATTGTACTCGGAGTGCCGGAAGGCCCCTATCTCAAGCGGACAACCCAAAACGGCCACGCATTCTTTGAAAAGCAGGTAGCAAGAATAAAACGTGCAGGATTTCATATCAAACGTATCAGCGCATTTGAAGATTTTAGCAGGGTGGAGCAAAATCATCGACAGCTCATCGCAGGGGAGATGGCCAGATATCACGCTCCCTGGTTTGAAGCGCAGAAGAATCTCTATCGTCCGGCAACATTGGAACAGATCGAAAAGGGATTCCACGTCAGCGATGAAGAGATTGAAGACCTTCAGATCGAACAGCATCGATTGCGCTATGCCATTGAAGAAAGAATGACGAGAGAAGCTGTCGATTTTTGGATCTCACCACCGGCTATCGATCATGCGCCAAGAGGATTAAAGCGCACCGGAGATGCGACAATGAATCTTCCCTGGACATCATCCGGGCTTCCTGCGGTTACGGTTCCGGCTGGAAAAGATAAACTGGGATTGCCTCACGGCGTTCAGATTGTCGGACGGTTCATGGAAGATGAAAAGCTTGTTCCGATAGCAGAGAGACTTTTCGAGACTCTTAAGGAATAGGTTTTTTAGATGCTAACCTCGAAAAGAAATTCGAAACAACACTAAAATTCTATAAGGAGTGACGGTTCATGAAAGCATTGGTTTTAGAAGCGTATAATAAGTTGGTATATAAGGATGTGCCGGAGCCTGAATTCGGTGACGATGAGGTGCTGGTAAAGGTAAAGGCAGTCGGTATTTGCGGGAGCGATGTTCACGGCATCGACGGCAGCACGGGCAGACGGATTCCGCCGATTATCATGGGGCACGAAGCATCCGGAGTGATCGAGGAACCCGGGGCCAATGTGAAGAACTGGTCCAAAGGGGACCGGGTGACATTCGATTCTATGATCTATCCGCTTGACGACTGGTATGCACGCAAGGGACTGTACAATCTCAGCGATGGTCGTACAATCCTCGGGGTGTCCATTGAAGAATTCAGGCGCAACGGTGCGTTTGCCGAATATGTTGTCGTACCGAAGAACAATCTCTGCAAGATCCCTGAAAAAGTATCGTTTGAGCAGGCAGCCATGGTGGAGCCCGGTGGAGTTGCGGTTCATGGTGTGGAACTGACTCCCATTGCTCTCAATGATACTGCAATCGTTATGGGCGCCGGTATGATCGGCATTTTCACCATACAGGCGTTGAGAATTGCCGGCTGCGGGAAGATCATAGCCGTGGATCTGGAAAATGAAAAGCTCGATCTCGCGCTGACCCTCGGTGCAGATGTAGGGCTGAATCCAAATAACTGTGATGTTCCGGAAGAAGTTTTAAAGTTAACGCATAATCGCGGGGCGGATGTTGGGATCGATGCGGTGGGAATTGATGCCACCGTCAACTCCGCGCTCAAAAGCATTCGAAAAGGCGCTCCATTGACACTGGTGGGTAATTTTTCCCCTCAAATCAACATCCCGTTGCAGTGGATTGTTTCCCGGGAAATCAAGCTGATCGGAAGCTGCGGCATTTGCGGAGAATTTGAAGCTGTTCTGGCGATGTATGAGAACGGAACCCTTAAACCGGAAGCCATCTTGAGCGCTACAGCCCCCTTGTCGGAAGGGGTTTCCTGGTTCGAGCGGCTTTACAATAAAGAAAAGGGGTTGATGAAGGTCGTTCTGATACCCTAGAACTGGGGTGATGAAAATCATCCATAACGTGGCACTTAACTTTTATCCCATTCTTATTCCGTTAAATCTCTTTATATGGGCGATTTTAGATTTTGGATTGCGGATTTGTTGTATTGCTTCGCTCTATCATTTTTTATTAAACTGAGAGAATTACTTAAATCCAAATTCCAAATTGTAATTTCCAAAATCTTAATGGCCGGTTCGCCGGTTGAATTACGAGCTGACAGGGGTGAATGGGGAGGAGGAATAGATAAAAATGATGAAACCAGAGCTTTTGGAATCGATTGAAACACCGGCGGTGTTGCTGGATCGCAGCAAATTAATCGATAACATCAAGAAGATGCAGGATCTGGCGGATAAACATGATGTAGACCTCCGGCCCCATATCAAGACCCACAAGTCGATTAAGATCGCGAATCTGCAAATAGAGCAGGGTGCTTCCGGTATTACCGCATCCAAGGTGGACGAAGCACTGGTTTTTCTTAAAGCCGGCATCAATTCGATAACACTTGCTCAACCGCTGCTTACACCATCCAAAATCGACCGATTATTCCAAGCAGCTCTGGAATCGCAAGCAGATGTGCGGATGATCATGGACAGTACGGAAGGGTTGGATCTCATTGAGATCAAAGCGGATGAGCACGCTTACATAACCGGCGTTTTCATAAAAATCGATGTGGGATTGAACCGGTGCGGCCTTAAGGAGGAGGATGAGCGAATTGTCGGTTTGGCGAAAACCATTTACAATCATCCGCGTCTTAAGTTCTGCGGACTGCTCTCTCATGCGGGGCACGCCTATGCTGCCGCGGATGGCAATGGTGTAGCACAAATTTCGGAAAATGAGCGGCTTCAAATGCTTCGAATCAAGGATGCCCTTGAGAAAGAAAACGTCCCGGTTCCCGAGATATCGGTCGGTTCAACGCCAACGGTTCTTGGGGCTGAGAATTTTGACGAAGTAACGGAAATTCGACCGGGAAATTATGTTTTTCTGGATCAGAATCCTCTCAGATTAGGACTGGTTCAACCCGGCGAGGTGTCTCTGACCGTACTTGCTACAATTATCAGCAAGAATTCGGATTATTTTATAACCGATGCCGGATCAAAGACATTAACCTCGGATCAGGGCGCCCATGGAATCGCCACAAAACCGGGGTTCGGTGTCGGATATCCGGCTGAAAATTACGACGAACAGGCAAATCCTCTAACCGTCGCAAAACTGTCTGAAGAACACGGGTTCATTTCCAGAGAAGGACAGGATCTCCCATTGGGCAGCAAAATACGGATCATTCCCAACCATTCCTGCCCGGTGGCCAATCTTGCTCATAATTATGTTGTTATCAATGACTCCGATTATGAGTTTTGGCCTGTGGATGCGGCCGGTCGCGTTCGGTAAGGTGAAAATTTCTTTATTCGGATAGTTCTTTGCTTGCACCATTTTTTTTGCGACGGTTTTGCCATTTTTCCCACACGGCATTGGAAATAACGATTAAAAGAATCAATCCGACGGCACAACCAATAAAAGACAGAGAAAAGATCGTCAGGAAATGCGCGGATGCTCCAAACAGCTTACTGAAGACATTTTTTTGAGGTGCACTCTGTTTCCACCTTTTAATCTGAAATCGTTGCACTCAAAAGAAAAAGGCAGAGCTGTTCGCCCCCTCCTCCCTTCCAGTACTAATGGAAAGATACATTAATTTGCTTTTTTGATACTTGTAATAACATAATCCATCTGTTTCTTTGTCAGCTCAGGATAAACTGGAATTGCAAAAGTTTCTATTGCACATTTTTCAGATTCAGGGAAATCTCCTTTTTTATATCCTAGATTCTTAAAACATGATTGTAAATGTAATGGTATTGGATAGTAAGTTCTTGAATCTATGCCCCTACGTATTAAGTATTGTCTAATTTTTTCTTTATTTTTTCTTACACGTAATACATATTGATGATAAACATGTATATTTTCTTTAGGTACAAATGGAGTTATTACATCTGTGTTCTGCAATTTTTTATTATAATAATCAGCGTTCTTATCACGCATTTTATTCCATCTTGAAATATGTTTTAATTTTACTCTTAAAATAGCTCCTTGAATTGTATCCAGCCTGGCATTACTTCCCACTGCAAGATGTTTATATTTATTATTTGAAGAAGCACCCTGATTTCTTAAGGGCAATAGTCTATTTGCAATTGCTTTTTTATTAGTTAATATACATCCGGCATCACCAAAAGCACCAAGATTTTTCCCGGGGAAAAAACTTACCGTCCCGCAATCGCTTAACGTGCCTGCGGTTTTATTTTTGTATGCAGCGCCAAAAGCTTGTGCAGTATCTTCTATTACTTTTAGTGACAACATAGAAACCCTGGTCCTCCGGACCAGGTCAGAGTTCAGTGGCTTTGCCATCTGAACGACTCATTGTTACAACCAAGGCTGAGTTGTCCCCACAATCTTAGCCAAGGAGTAACAAATGAGCCGTTTTCGGAAACTATCACAAACTATATGGCACTGCCAATATCATATCGTATGGGTGCCCAAATACCGTTTCAAAATATTGACAGGCAAGATTGCCAGAGAGGTTGAAAATTGTATTCGAGCTTTTTCCGAGCAACAAGGGGCAGAAATAATAGAGTTGAATATTCAGATCGATCATGTACATCTGCTCGTAATGGTTCCGCCAAAAGTATCCATCTCAAACTTTGCCGGGACGCTTAAAGGGAGAACAGCCATACGGATTTTCAACAAATTTAAGGATCTGAAGAATAAACCCTATTGGGGTAATCATTTCTGGGCCAGAGGCTACTGCGTTGATACAGTTGGCCTGGATTCAGAAATGATCCAAAAATACATAAAGCATCAGGACGATAAAGATAAAGAATAAAGCAGAGACAAGAAATTAGCATTTCAATAAACCAGGGGGCAACTCATCTTTTCCTCCTCAGGAGGAAAGGCATTTTATCCCCTTCCAGGGGTTAATTCAATACCGGCCCCTCTGGGGTCGGTTTTTTAT
>CAYSUA010000332.1:0-7054 GCA_964433795.1 uncultured Desulfobacteraceae bacterium
CATCCTGCCACCAAGACACCAAGGCACGAAGAAAAAATGAAATAATATCTTTGTGACATTGTGGCAAATTGTTTTAGACACTTTTCCGTTTTATCCGGGTTTGGAAAAGCGATCTCTTGCCCTGGAAAGGGTATGAGTATCTGGATAACCTCTCAATTCATTTGACGCTTTTCTGCCATTCTTTTGCAAATATCTCAGCGACCTGGTTCATCTGGCTCGGGTCTATGTTCATCGCTTTGGCAACCTCTTGGTACAGCTGGCGTCGGTCTTTGTTTTCCGCATCGACCAGCGCCTTGATATCTCTTTTTTTCTTGAGCCCCAGACCTTCTGCCTTCTCAATACTGACGTATCCGTCGTTTCCTTCTTTAAGGACCCCATTTTGAAAATATGACTTCATAGCGGGGTAACGGGCTTTCATCTTTTCCTTTAATCCCCGGATGGTGGGATTGGATACATCTATCACGTCTTGGGCATAGGCAGTAGAAGGAGACAGCAATTGCGCAATCAGTATTGACAGCGCACTTTGTTTGTCTCCTTTTGGTTTTGTTTCTTTCTCTTCCTTTTCACCTCTAATGTCATGAACGATTTTTCCGGCAACGGATTCCACCTTTTCTGCTGGAAAGTATATATTAATGGTGACACATGCCCAGATGAGGAAAATAACAAAGAATGCGGCTGCAAGCAGCTTTTTGGTGTGATGTTTCATTTTATCCTCCTTTGGTGCGATCTACCGGATCACCGGTTTTCCACCCTCGGTAATACGTTTAATCCTTTTTAACATATCTTTGAAACGAATGCGATTATTTGGATTCTGGTTGATAATATTAACGCCGGCCAACGCGCTTCCTTTCATTATATATTCCTTTTTGTCCTTTACAATGGTGCCGTTGATGCGAATTAAATCATTTTTCAGGGTTGAGCGAATGCCGATTTTTTCATAATTGAAAGTTTTAAAAAATGATGTAAAGATCGCACCAAACCCCACAAACGGGCTTTGCCCGCCACCGACTCGGGCGATGGTATCTATTGCCTGTATGCTGATTTTTTGCTTGATTTCTTTTCTTTTTTCAGTCTCAAGCAACAGATCGAAGTGTTGGGGCTGGCCGTAAGCAACCTCAAGATTCTTTATATGTCCTCTCAATACACCGTCAATCCTTCCGATAGGAGTATCTGCCGTCATCTGGGCGAGTTGCAATCCATTAAATTCAGCATTGAGTTTTACAAGTGGTGCTGTTGATAAAAATCTCGTCACGCCCAGCCCGTAGAGCGTCGTTTTCCCGTCAAAGGCTTCCACCACTAACTCCCCTTGAGACTCGATACGTTCCCGCTCAATTGAAATCTGCTCGAGTCGGCCCTCAATAGTCGCCGGTATTGGATGCTGCCAGATCTTTGACGTTGGTAAAGAGATATCGCTTTTATTCACAGCAAGGCTTGTTTCAGCAGAAGCATTCGAAGAAAACACGTCCCGTACCGTGACGGGGCCGACCATAATGCTTCCCTTAGACAGCTTGATATGGGTGGGAGTTGCTATCGATACCTGGTTCGGTTTTGCGTGGATGATAGCCTGCAGCGGCTGTTCCGGAAGGTATGGAATAGACAATGATTCAATGGATAATTTACCCGCAAGAGGGCTCAATTCTCGTTGCAACGTCCCGGATTGATACCAAACCGGAAAGTCCATATCGATTCCTGTTGCAGATACCTTCCCATCCTTAAATGAAAGTTTTCCGTCCCGCCATCTGCAGACTCCTTTGATGGACCAGTTTTGAGCCGTGCCGGTCCACTCCAAATCCGTGGAGACATGCCCATCGACTTTGATATCCGTTAGATAAGGCTTTTCCCTGCCAAACGGTTCCATCAAAAATATTTTAAACAACGGGGGCAAGGGGTTTGAAGGGAGTTGAATGGATAAGCGGGTCGGAAACGGCTCCTTTAGGTTCAGGCTGCCGGCTGCCGACAATGAGAGAACGTCTTTAAGCTCAAGATTTACTTCTGCCGGCCCGATCTTTTTATTTGAGTAATCGTAGGATGCCCGTGCGGATGCGGTAAAATTGTTTTCGCTCAAATTTAGATAAAATAGGTCGTATAGGATTTCTCCATTGGTCACCTTGACGGAGGTGGTCCCGGCAATGGACCCGCCATCCAAGTCCAGGTCTCCATTTGTAAGCAACTCCAAAGATAAGTTCTCACCCGCAAAACGACCGATCGCATCCTGGACCTGAAGCTCCTTAAGATTTATACGAGAATCGAATGACAGGGTGTTGCCTTGTTTTAAGGTGGCATCGACCGATACACTATCATGACCGCCAAATTGCCATCCGGAAGGCAGCAGCTTGAAATCTTTAAGGGATGCGAGCAGACGGGTTTTATTCCCCTCCATTTGAATGTGAATATCTTTGCCATCGGTTTCGATCATCCCTTCGATGGCGCCGGTGAGCGGCGAGTTCATCTGAATTTTTGAAAATCGGTATGTTTTTTTATGAATATCAATAATCCCGCTCGGTATACGTAGCCGGACATCTGTAAAGGACATACCCTTTGCCGATTTCAGCATTTTTGCGGTGGAAATCCGTACTGAAGCGTCTTTTATTTGATAGACAGGATGCTTCCCGGAGACGGAAAATCGAATATCCGGAAATTTTGCTTGTACACCTTTATTTGAAAATTCTGACATGCTGACTTCGGAAAGACTGCCACGAATCCCTAAACTACCGCTGATCTTTCCGCTCATCCGTTCTTGTTCGGTGCTATAAACCAGTCTGTTTTGTGAAAGCTGAGATTTGAGTTGGTAATCCCATTTCCACCCATCCCCTTTTTTCATTACGCCCAGAGAGCCTTCGGTAGAAACCTTGCCGTCAACATCAACGGGAGGAAGCGTCTTTTTTAACCGGCCCGGTAATATTGAAATAATATATTCGGGTGAAAACTCGGACGCTTCAACGGTGAGTTTCGCATGTGTCTGCGGAGTGTAATCGACATCCAAAGTGCCGCGGAGACTGAACTGTTCGCCGATGGATAGAGCCAATCGGGCTAATTCGAGATGCTGCTTGTTGAAATCTAAATTCCCCTCTGCCTTAAGATTGACACCGGTTAGTTTTGTTACGGCACTCTTGAAAACCATCTTTTTTGCCGAAATTTTCGCCTCCATTGTTAAATCCGACAGTGATATGGCGTGATTGGTCGATAGGTGAAACTCAGGAATGTTTATATCGATCCCTTTTTCAGACCAGTGGAGGCGAGCCATACTTTCCAGTTCGATTCGTTTGTTTGCCCTGCGGTGTATGGAGACGCCGTTTGCATTGAAAATTGGACCGTTTAGGTTTGCGGTTATATTCCCTTCGGTCAGTTTTACAGCATCGATTCGTACATCCCGGAATAATAAAAGTGCCACGCTGTGCTTGAGAAGCAATGCCCCAAAAAAATCCAGCGGGGCCGGTTTCGGCGCCAGACGAAAGTCTGCTTTATTGTATTTTAGCGAAAATCCCTTTATTTCTATTTTATCGGCAACAAGTGATCTCCGGCCGAAGGAACCGATGAATGAAAACTTTGCAGCCATTTGGGGAACATCAATGAAAAAACCGCTTGAGCCCTGGTTCGGTGTGAAGCGTATATCCTTTGCCAGGATGCGTAAAGGACTGATCGAATAGGAAAGGTCTTTGATGTTTACGGAAACATTCATGGATCTTGAAATAGATCCTTTGATCAGAGAGACAACTGCGTCCGGGTGAGTGTAATAATAGTAGAGAATTCCTGCAAAGCAGAAAAAGATCAACGCGATGAGGAAAGTGGTGATATATAAAGTTTTTTTGAGCAATTAAATCACCCCTGCGGTCAGCAAAATCGAATCTTCCTTTCCTAACCCGGACAAGCCGGTTGGAACGAAGTGGAAATCCCGATTTGTCGGGGAACCTGATTGACTATTGATTATTGAAGATTGAATATTTGTTGAATCGCTTCGCTCTATCTTTTAAATATAAATTGATAGATTTCCTTCAATTTTCAATATTCAATCGAAAATATTCAATTGGTCAAGATAGAGAAAGCATGCCAATTATTTTTTTGTCACTAAATGCACAAAAATTACGATTTGACCCTATATTAGTGGTAACCATACATCAATACAACACATTCAAACAAATTAGACCAAGGAGCTTCATTCCGGCGAAGGCGATAAAATTTCTGCAGAATATTTGAAATATAGAATATATTTTGTTATGTGAAAACAGCCGAGTGGAAGTGTTGTCGAAATGGAGCTGTTCACTGTTACGTGGCATTGAAGGCCTATTATTATGGATCGAAGAGCATTCTTAAAGGCTGCCATATCCGGGATTCTTGTTTGTGGTTCAGTTCCGGATGCGCTTGCGGGAGTATTCCTAAATCACCCTCCTGTGCCGAATCCATCCTCAAATGGAGATGAATCTGCCTACGAATACCTAAAAAAGATGAGGAATTTTAATAGACCGAACCCTAACGACATTTATCTTGATACTAAAGAATTCGAAATTTTAAGTAGCTCCCTCCAACGACTGAGGCGGGTTCACCGTACGGTAGGCTATGGAAACTTTCATCTTGTCGGATTTGACGATGCATTAAAGATTGCCCGGAGTTATTCCCGGGTGGGACGGTTTTCCAAAACCGAACTCAAGTTTCTGGAATGGCTTTTTTATAAGGATGCCTCACTTTTAGGCTTTTATGGAAAGAAACCGCTTCCGGATATTACGGATCAGATTCCGAAGCGCGAAGTCGTGAGAATTAAGAGAACCGGACATTACCTGTACCGTGGAAAGCCCTACGAACTTTACAAAAAGATTCGAAAGGATGTGGGGCGTCAGGCGGTTTTGACTTCGGGTGTTAGAAGCATCATTAAGCAGACGCTGCTGTTTTTGAACAAAGCGAAGAAAACCAGAGGCAATCTATCCATGGCTTCCCGGTCCCTGGCACCTCCGGGTTTTTCATACCATGGAATCGGTGATTTCGATATCGGACAAGCCGGATACGGTATTGCCAATTTTACCGAACGGTTTGCCACCACCAAAGTTTACAAACGTCTCCATAAGCTCGGATATGTCAAATTTCGATACGATAAAAACAACCTGTTGGGTGTCCGTTTTGAACCCTGGCATATCAAAGTAAGGTCGATATCCTAACCCGGCAAAGCCGGAACCAAATTGAATATTGACGATTGAATATTGAAAATTTGTGGAAATCACTTCACTCTTTCATTTTTATGATCGTTTTTGTAAATGAAAGAATTCCTTAAATGGTCAATATTCAATCATTTGGATATGGTGAAAATATTTCAATCTAATTTTTAGACACCAAATGCAAAAAATTAACTTTTAAGCGCCTACTACTCGATTAACTTGCCATGAAAGACAACAAACTACTTGAAATCGTTAATCTTTGTCTGAAAATTGATACTAAAGCCCGGGATATTTATTCAGAGCTGGCTTCTGATCCTCACAATGGTGTGCTTCATGCTTTCTGGTATAAAATGGCGGAGGATGAGAATCACCACGTTGAGTTTTGGCAGGCAGCGGCAAAGCTGGCAAAAGATGGATTACTCCCCCATATCATCGATGAAATGCAGGAGACCAAAGCTGAACTTGTTAATATCATAAGCAAAATAGACAAGATGGAGGAGAGATACAAATCCTTACCCTCCATATCCAATGCGTTGATGCTCGCTTACCGGTTGGAGGTTTTCATGCTGCATGAAGCGTTTGAGACCATTTTTTCATCGCTTCCAAAGGCGGGTGTTAAACAGAGCCCGACCACTTCATATGAAGAACATATACAGGGGCTTGTTCATGTGCTGTTACGCAACGGCGAAGGAGCACCTGAAATTGAAATGCTCGGTGAAACCTTACAACAGCTGTGGAAAAAAAACAGAGAATTGGTTCGACAATTATCACTGGACGAGCTGACCGGAATCTATAACCGACGAGGCTTTTTCAATGCAGCCAAACCCATCCTTCACCTGGCCTGGAGAAATAAACAGACCGTCGGATTTATGATGCTGGACATCGATGATTTTAAGATCATTAATGATACCCTCGGCCATCAAAAAGGGGACGAAGCATTAATAAGCACGGCCCGGATTCTGCAAAGGGGGGTTCGTGCCTCTGATATACTGGGAAGATACGGTGGGGAGGAGTTCATCATATTTTTCTCAAGTGTTAGAAAAGATTCTACATTTCAAATAGCTGAAAAAATTAGAATTATGATCAAGGAAGAAATGCTCAATCATATTCCACTGACCGTGAGTATCGGCATATCGGCCGGAGAGCTGGATGAAAAAGTGGAGGAGGGTATGATGCGGCTGATCAAGGAAGCGGATACCTGCCTCTATTCAGCAAAGAATTCAGGAAAAAACCGGGTGAGTTTTTGCAGCATTTAGCTTCAACTTCAACTCACAGAATCGGAGTTTTGTCCGATACCCATGGGCTGCTGCGTCCGGAAGTCATCAATGCGCTTAAGGGGGTGGACAGGATCATCCATGCAGGAGATCTGGATACGCCGGAGATATTAAAGGCCCTTGAGAAGATCGCACCCATTACCGCCGTTAAAGGAAATATGGACCGGGGCGGTTGGACTCGAAAGCTGCAAAAGACCGAAGTCGTGGAAGTCGGCAACCATTTGTTCTATGTTCTGCACGAGATCCATGCCCTGGATTTGGATCCGGAAGCTGCTGAATTTAGAGCCGTCATTTTCGGACATTCCCATATGCATTCCATGGCCCGAAAAAACGGGGTTCTCTATTTGAATCCCGGCGGGGCAGGGTATCGACGTTTTAATTATCCGATATCTTTAGCTATCCTTTCTGTTTATGAAAATCGCATCGAACCTCGGATTATCGAACTGGATGTATAAAAACGCAAAATGGATGAATCTGCCTATTGAAATTTTCCCAACGATCAATTATCTTGCCTTTTTTCGTTTTATTCTGAGTTAATGATTATTGCGGTTATGCACAAAGTCCAAGTTGCATACAGGAAAAGGCTTTGGAGGTGATCCGATTCGTGCGCGTGTGACTGTCTGAGTGTATTAGGGA
>CAYSUA010000333.1:0-7045 GCA_964433795.1 uncultured Desulfobacteraceae bacterium
CCCAATTAGGGTACCTTTAGCCATTAGCTGATAGCCGTTCGCTTATGGTTGAAAATAACCATTTTGATAACTCTTTTACTGAAGAGACAAAATATTGATTCTCTATGATGTAAACCTATGAACGGATAACCCATATAAGAAACAACAGCCCATCGAATTTTGACTCGATTAGGGTAATTACTTTATACAAAAAACCAAAATTATAGGATTCCACTAAGAATTAGCTGACCAAGATACCCTAGCCCTCATAAAAAGTGTGAAATGACCATTTTCGAATGGTTTGCATGGTCTTATAGATAAGAACGCTAAATAATCGAACCAGAACCAACAACGCATTCACGGTGTAGCGTGGGCGTTATTTTAGCCCGGCTGCGGTCCTCCGGCTCAGATTCGGTTCCCACGCTGCAATTTAAATTGCCGAATCTGACCTTACTGTGCATAGATGTGGCCCGGGGACCACGCCTTAAAAAGGGCCGCATCCCCCCTTTTTATTACAAGCAGGAAAAGAAAGTCGTTCCATAACCCCTAACTAAAGGAGGAAACCATGAAACGAATCATTGTCTTGGCACTGATAGCTGCTTTCCTCGTTGCCGTTCCGGTGTTCAACCATTTGTGGGCCGATGGAGTTAAAAAGGTGACTATTTGCCATAAGGGGAAGGAAATGACTGTCTCAATAAATGCCTTACAAGCCCACCTAAATCATGGTGACACTGAAGGTCCTTGCCCGTAACCTTCATCTTAGCCGCTAAATGGACGAGGAGGTTGTGTGCTTCCCTTGCAACCTCCTCACCAAAGGAGAAACCCTACACCCTTTAAAATTCCCCACTCATCTGCTGATCCATACAATGGCATGCTTAGTACACTCATTCTTAAATACGGTTATTATATTTTGTTTCACCTCCCATTCGCTTCAGGCTTCGCTCTGCGAGCTTACGTCTTCGTTAAAACTTCGCCGCACAGGACGACCCGACAAGTCGCTCATTCAAGGCGCCAAGTGCGCAGAGGGTTTGTTTGTGAGCAGATTGCCGGAGGCATGATGGTTTTCGTTTGTCGGTGTCTCAGCGACAAACGAAAAATGACAAATTCCTCTGCGGCTCCGCGGTGAATCATTTTTATACGATTGGAATAAAATACGTTTAATACCTGCGAATTAGAACACTAAAAACTGAAATTTCTCTCTCATTTCAAACCAAACACTTGTAAGGATCGTTTTCAGCAACCGACTCAAATATTAAAAGGGCCGATATTCGACACAACGTTCGGCTGGTCTTAATTCAAAAACTATTTTGCACTAACAGGAGGCTGATATGAAAACATACCTAAAACAAATAATTGTAGTGGCAAGCGTATTGCTCCTTTCCGGCACTTTGTCTTTTGCCGTTGCGGGAAGTGTAAAGACGAATCTTATGGCAACAAAGGCTCACCCCGATGCCAGCGGTACGGCTAACATCGGAGACGATAAAATCGACATTCAAACCAAGGGCCTAAAACCGGATTCGGTGTATACGGTGTGGTTTGTAAACATGAAACCAAAAAAACATGAAACCGGAGCCGGCAGTGCTCCCTATATGTTTAAGACCAATTCAAACGGTAATGGCTCATACGTTTCCGCTCTGAACGAATCGCCGGTTGGAAAGTGGGAAATGATCATGATTGTCCTCCATCCCGATGGCAATCCCAAGGATATGAAGAATATGGTGGGAGCATTGAAGGCCAAGCTCTAAAGACGGTTTGGGCAGATCTATATCAACAGCATAAATCCAAATCATGCATCAAGAAAAATCAGGGGGCGTTCCCCTGATTTTTCATTTTCGGCTAATCATTTGATTTTTTCCAGATTGACCACGTTTTGAGGTTTGCCGGAGAGAAAGGCCTTCACATTTTCAACGGTTGTTTTCATGAGCCGTTTTCGGGCGTCCAGCGCCGCCCAGGCAATATGGGGGGTTAAAATAACGTTTTTCGCACTCAGCATAGGATTGTCCGGTTCTATCGGTTCTTTAGATACGACATCAAGTGCTGCCCCTGCGATCTTTTCGTTATTCAAGGCTTCGGCGAGATCTTCTTCGTTGACAAGCGAACCACGGGATGTGTTGATTATGAACGCCGTTTCTTTCATAAGACCTATCAACCGGCGGTTGACAAACCCGATGTTGTCTTCTGTCTGATTGCAGTTGATACTGATAAAATCCGATTGCTCAAAAAGTTCTTCAAGATTCATCCAGGAAAAAGACTCATATCCGGGTGTTTCTCCGTGATAAGGATCATACGCAGCGACATTCATTTTAAACGCAGCAGCCAACTCCCCGATACGACGGCCGATACGCCCGAATCCGACGATGCCCATGGTTTTCCCGGCCAGTTCAATTAGTGGTGTCTTCCAGAAGCTCCAGTAAGGCTGGGCATTCCATTCACCCTGCCTGACGGCTTCATCGTGAAGCGCCGGTCGGCGGGCCAGCTCCAATATCAGGGCCAAGACATACTGAGCAACGGTCTCGGTTCCGTAAACCGGTACATTGGATACCGGGACACCTTTTTCTGCTGCGGCTTCAATGTCCACAATATCGTAACCGGTAGCTGAAACCGCGATGAATCGAAGCGAATCGAAGGCTCCAATTATTTCGCTACTCAGCGGCGCCTTATTGGTTACGACAATTTCAGCGCCTTCCACCCGTGCAAAAATCTGCGAGGGTTCGCTCCTATCATAGACAGTAATTTTCCCCAAGGCAGCCAATTCATCCCACGGATTGTCCCCCGGGTTCAGCGTATATCCATCCAGCACGACGATTTTCATGTTTCACCATCCTCTGCTTCGCTTTTCAAGTAACGCGCATCGAATTCTATTAGACAGGTTAACGGGATATGGGGATAAAAATATACGATATTAAATTCCTGTCAAGATTAATACCTGCCCATTTGCGAAGTTATTTTCTGACTGACTTTCTGCAAATATCATTAAAAGAATTCTAATATTTTCCAATTCGATACCAATTATGGATAACAGCATGATTTTCAAGCTTGTTTTTCCGGAAACAATCACTTAGCATTTTCCAATGAGCACCTGGATACAGAGAAAATTCTGATAGAATGAAAAGAGGAGCAACAATAGAATGACACAATCGAGCGAAAAAACGATTCCGGTATCATGCAATAGAGATTGCGGGGCAGGCTGTGCGTTGCTGGCCCATGTTAAAAACGGCAGAATTGAAAAGATAACAGACAACCCCTTCATCGATGAACACATGAAAGGATGCATCCGAGGGTACCATATGCCTGAAACGGTACATTCGGAACAGCGTCTGAAAAAACCTTTGCTTAATACCGGCAGTAGAGGAAGCGGCGCATTCAAAGAGATAACCTGGGAAGAAGCCTTCAACCGAATATCGGAGAAACTCGGAGAAATTCGTGAAACCCATGGATGTACGTCGGTGCTGGCCTTTAACGGTTCAGGAAGCTGCCGGGGGGCATTTCATCACACCAATCTCCAGGCTCAACGGTTTTTTTCACTGTACGGCGGCTTTACCGGGAGAACCGATGGATACTCCAATGCAGCAGCAGGATATGTGGAGAATTTCTTATTCGGAACACGAATGGTCGGGGTCGATCCACCCACACTGGAGCATTCCCAATTGATTATTCTCTGGGGTGCAAACCTGTCGGACGTGCGATTCAGCTCTAGCATTGAATCCTGGATCAGCAAACGAAAGGAGGAAGGGATTCAGATTATCGTAATCGATCCCCGGAGGTCTCGGACCGTTCGAAACCTCTCTACTCAATGGATACCCATAAATGCAGGAACCGATACGGCCATGATGGCCGCCGTGCTTCATGTGATGTTCACAGAGGGGTACGTCGATTTGGAATTTACCGAAAAATACACAATCGGTTTCAAAAAACTTACCTCATACATTATGGGAGAAACGGACGGCATCCCTAAAACACCGCAATGGGCAGAAGCCATATGCGGGGTTTCCTCGGAAATCATCACCGAATTCGCTGAAACCTATGGATCCACAAAGCCTGTGGCGCTACTGCCGGGTCTTTCGATTCAACGAACCCTGGGCGGGGAGGAAACATACCGGTTGGCGGCAGCACTTCAGGCGGCCACAGGAAATATCGGTAGATTGGGAGGAACCTCGGGCGGAGAATTTAAGAGCATGCTTCCCAAACCATTCTTTCCGAAGCTGGCGGTTCCCGCCAATACAGATTTCGTGAATATTCCGATTTACACTTGGCCGGATGTAGTGCTTGAAGGGAAAGCCGGTGGATATCCCGCAGACATAAAAGCCATTTACAATGTGGGGACCAACTATCTCAATCAGGGAAGTGATATCAAAAAGAACATCAACGCTTTCAATGCTGTCGATTTTGTCGTAACCCATGACTTTTTCATGACACCTACCGCACGGTACAGTGACATCGTGCTTCCGGTGACCACCTGTTTCGAACGAGAGGATGTTGTCTTTCCGGCTGACAATTATCTCTTCTATTCCGGGAAGGCGATTGAACCGCTTTATGAAACAAAGAATGATTATGAAATCTTTTGTGAACTCTCTGAACGTCTCGGATTCGGTAGCGATTTTTCCGAAAATAAGACGCAAGAACAATGGCTGGAAAATTTTATCACAGAATCCGACATCGAAGACGCGGAGCAGTTTAAAATCACCGGCATCTTCAAGGGGAATGACCATATGCGGGTCGGCTTAAGTGATTTTGTAAATGATCCCCTGAAAAACCCACTTAACACCCCTTCCGGAAAGATCGAGATAAGGTCAGAGGCTTATGCGGAAACCGGATTCTCCCCTATTCCCGAGTGCCGCATAACCACTCCGCCCGCGGATTACTCCGTTCGACTGATTACCCCACACGCGCGGTTTCGGGTCAATTCCCAGAATTCAAATCTCCCATGGACCAAACCATTTAAGGCTCATAAACTTCAAATGAATCGTCTGGACGGGAACGAACTCGGAATTAATCAGGGCGATAGGGTTCGGGTTTCAAGTCCGGAGGGAGAGATGGTCATTGAGGTAAATCTTTCCGAGGACATTATAAGAGGGACGGTCAGCCTGCTACAGGGTGCATGGACGGTCATGGATGATAGCGGTATCGAGAAGGGAGGCGCAGCCAACATGCTTACATCAACCACTCCCACCATGCCCTGTCAGGGATCCCGGACACACTCCATATTTGTTCGTATCGAAAAATCTGATCCGGATTGATTAGTAGTCGGCCCTGCCACCGCTTAAATCCATTGCCTGGCCGGTAATAAAATTTGCCGCCTCGGACGCGACAAGAAAATAGACCAGATCTGCCACTTCCTCTACTTTTCCCAGACGCCCGAGGGGAATCTTGCTTGTGAGGAGATCGACTTGTGATTGGGGCCAATCGTCTATAATTTCCGTTTTGATCAGCACCGGGCAAACCGCATTGATTCGGATATCGTAATCGAGCAGCTCTCTTGCCGCACTCTTTGTCAGCCCCACCACC
Organism: uncultured Desulfobacteraceae bacterium; assembly: GCA_964433795.1. Lineage (GTDB taxonomy): Bacteria > Desulfobacterota > Desulfobacteria > Desulfobacterales > SURF-15 > DUZK01. Next base: position 5,485 of record CAYSUA010000333.1, read on the forward strand.
CCGTGCTTTGCCGAACAGTAGGCCGACATATTGGGATTTCCCTCCTTGCCTGCTATGGAGGATATATTAACGATTCTACCGTAATTTTGATCGATCATATTCGGAATCACATATTTCATGGCAAAAAAAGTACCGTATAGGTCGGTCTTTATGACGCTGTCGAATTCGTCTTCGGGAAATTCGATCAGGGGCTTGGGTATCCCGGATATTCCGGCATTATTGATCAGGATATCGACTTTCGAGAAATCTTTTAAAACCGCCTCCACCATGCCTTTGACGGCAGCAGAAGAGCTCACATCGCAGACGTAATATTTTGACTCGATACCCGAATGGTCCAAAACATCCATAGCCTTTTTCACTAATTCCGCATCCGAGGGTGAACGACCGTTTATAGCAACCCGGGCCCCAGCGCTACCCAACCGTTTCGCTATTTCCAATCCGATGCCTTTGGTTGCGCCTGTGACGATAGCTACACGTCCCGATAATTTTTTGTCCGTCATTTATCCTCCTCGCTTTCTTATGCCCTTAGCAGCGATATGATGGATTATAGGGTCTATTTGCCCATTTACTTGTTTTTGTTGATAGATCCGTATTCTTATGTTTTATACGATTACGATTATACACAATGCCCAAGTTGTTTACCGGAATAGGCTTTGGAGGTGATCCGATTCGTGCGCGTGTGACTGTCTGAGTGCATTAGGGAGCGTTCCATCGAACAGCACGAAAGTGCTGCAATAGACCCGAAATGCTGAATATTCCATAATGCTATGTTTATCTCGAAGCCCTGTTCGGTGTTACGCTCCTTTATGCGCTAGTTTCACACGTCTGCGAATTGGATTATCTTCAAAGCCTCTGGTGCTTGTCTTGAGTTTTCTGTATAACCGCATATACCATTAACATCAGTTGCCGAATATCACATTCGGTTTAACATTAAAAGGTGAAGGAAAGGATATGGAGATGAAAACAGGACTCATACTTGTGGATATTCAGAATGACTATTTTCCAGGAGGGCAAATGGAGCTTGTGGCAATGGAACAAGCCGGCTTAAAGTCAAAGGAATTGCTCGAGTCTTTTCGGAAAAACCGATTGAGCACATTTCATATCCAGCACCTTTCAGCAGGAAAAAATGCCACTTTCTTCATGCCCGATACAAAGGGTGTTGAAATACATGATTACATTCGACCGCTGGATACTGAAACAGTAATCCAAAAATATTACCCGAACAGTTTCCGTGAAACGTCCTTGCTGGATGAACTTAAAAACGCAGATATCGAAGGCGTGGGGATTTGTGGCGCAATGAGCCATATGTGCATCGATGCCACCACTCGAGCTGCGGCCGATTTTGGGTTTAAGTGCACAGTCATACATGATGCCTGCGCCACAAGGGATCTCGCATTTCAGGACAAAACCATTCCTGCAGAAGAGGTTCATGGTTCCTTTATGGCTGCTTTGGGTTCGGCATATGCAAAGGTATTGAGTTTAAAAGAGTTCCTTTCCGAGACATCAAGCTAACCCGGCTTCGCTCTGAAGAGCTTCGCCGCGGTCGCCCCGCCATTTTATC
>CAYSUA010000334.1:0-7013 GCA_964433795.1 uncultured Desulfobacteraceae bacterium
ACGAAGAAAAAATAATATAATATCTTTGTGTCTTGGTGACTTTGTGGCAAATTGTTTGGGTACTTTTCCGGTTTAGGTTGAACGCTTCAGAATGCGGATATATCTCAAAGAAAAGGCCGGCCGGGTCCGAAATAACCCTGGCCGGCCCTTAAATTCATGCCAATCCGGTGATCAACTGGGTAACCTAAACGCTACTTGAGTTCCTTTTTCCAGTCCGAGCCGATGATCCATTTGTTGAAGACTTTTTCATAGAATCCATCGCCTTTACTTTGTCTCAAGAAGTTGTTCAGGTAGTTCAGGAAATCCGGATCCCCTTTATTAATAGCCCATGCCAGGGGTTCAAAAGTGAAGGGTTTGCTGAGGAAAACGGTTTTACCCTTACCCTGGCTGCCATAAAGAAATCCGCAAAACGGCAGATCGTATACCAGCGCATCCGCCTTGCCGTTAATCACCTCGAGTCCTGCTTCGGCTTCTGATTCGAATGCCTTATAGGTCGCTCTGGGGATCATCTTTTTAATGGCCTGCTCACCGGTGGTGCCCATTCGCGAGGTGAGGATGTATTTGGGATCATTGAGGTCTTTGTAGTCTTCGACTATACCCTCATGTTTTTTATTCAACAGGATGGTCTGCCCGACGACGATATAGGGATTGACAAAATTGATCTTGAGATTTCTTTCCTGGGTAATGGTCATTCCACCCATGATGATATCGAATTTATCGGTCATCAATGCGGGAATGATACCGTCCCAAGCGGTATTAACCGGTACAAATTTTACCCCCATGGCCTTTGCCAGTCGTCTGCCGAAATCCATATCAAACCCGATGAACTTCCCTTTTTTATTGGTCATTTCAAAGGGAACATATCCGGATTCGAATCCGACTCGGAGTTCACCCCGCTGTAAGATACTTTCAATGGTGGATTTTTTGGCCAGATTGATATCTGCGCCAAATACCGAAGTGGCAAAAAGAAACAATACGGCTAAACCAAAAAACAGTCCTTTCTTCATTTTAACCTCCTTTTGTTAGAATTACTTACAAGGCTTCCGGCCCCTAGACCGATCCTTTAGACACGGGTTCAGTAGGATTTGCCCTCCCGCAGCAGTTCCCGAAGCATCATGGAAACACCGCAGTCCTCACATTTTGGAATAATTTCCTTGGGCAAATAAACAATTTCCGTCCGTTGACATTTTGGACAGACAATTTCAACAGGTTCGATGGATCCTTGCACTGCAAACTCCTTGAATCATCCACAGCCACCGAAGATGATCGGACGTCCCTTTTCATAGAATATAGGGACCCATAGGTCAAGTAAAATACGGAAAATCCAAATCATCTTGACAGCACAGATGCCCGGCCGGTATTATCGGGCCATGGCAAAAGAAAAAGATGATAATCCATTGAAAATATTTTCAGATATTACCGTTCAAGAGTTAAAGGCCATAGCAGCTTCCGGCTCGAAATTAACCGCTGAAACCCTCCATAAAAGACTTTCCGTTCGAGAAGAGATCCGGTCTTTATTAAACGTTGAATCCCAGACGGAAAGCACAAACGAAATCGAGCTTTCCGGCGATGAAGTGGAAAGCAAACGGCTGCGCTCTCAAATCGAGACCTACCAGGAGCAAAAAGAAAAGCTGCTCAGACAGCTCGACGAGGCCGAAGAGTCGGAAACACGGATAACCGACTTCTTTCGACGGGTTATTCTTTTCTATGGTGAGTTACTTCGAACAGAAGAAAAAGGTTCAATCCATGAACCCCTGGAAGCTTTTAAATCAGCAATAAAGTCGGAATTCGATATCCATCGACTGGAAGAGATCTTCCAACAGATTCGGGACATTGCTTTTAAGGAAGACGTTGACAGGGGAAAACCGAGCCCGTCTATCTTTTCCAGATGGTTAAAACGGGATTCTGATGACGAACCCTCTGAAGCGAGTGGACTCCCGGCATTACAGTCACTTCGGGAAGCCTATGGCGACATCATCAACGAATTGAAGCTGAATCTGGACCAAACAGCTTTCAAAAGGCTTTCCCAGATCGAAAGCCGGATTAACACCGTCGGCGGCATCGATGAATTTTTGACGGTCAGGCAATCCATCGTATCGTTGATTCAAGATTACATCGCTCAGGTGAGCGGAGAGCGGGAAGAGGCGGCGGCATTCATCCGGGAGATCGGTAAACGACTGATTGAAGTCGAAAGCCACATTCTGGATTCATTGCCCTATGCAAAAGATATGCTCCGGGACAACAATGAATTCAATGACATGCTTGAATTGCAATTTCAGGGATTACGAGAGAATGTCGATTTCAGTAAATCTCTTGCTGAATTGAAAGAAGCTGTCATCTCAAGCCTGACTTTCATCCAGGATGCCATCCGGGAAAAAAGAGAGAAAGATTATGCGCGAATGACCGCGGTGGACGAAAGAATGGGCACATTGAAGGAAACCATCAGTCTGATGAAAGAAGAAGTTTCTTCTGCCAAGCAACGGGCGCAGGAGCTGGAAAAGGAGATTTTAGTCGACCCGCTGACCGGTGTGTATAATCGCAGGGCATACGATAAACGGATCAAAGAAGAACTCCAGCGTTTCACCCGGTACGGTCGTCCCTTTTCCATCGTCATACTCGATGTGGATCATTTCAAGTCCGTTAATGATCTATACGGACATGCGGTGGGCGATTTATGTCTTAAGGAGATCATTATCCGGGTTCAACCGTTGCTGCGGGAAAGCGATTTTTTAGCACGGTTCGGAGGAGAAGAATTTGTTGTATTACTACCTGAAACGGAGCGTAAAGGAGCCGGGGAGGCTGCAGAAAAGATCAGGCAGTGTATCGAGAAAACCGAATTCCTTCACCGGGGAGATAAGGTCGCCATCACCATCAGTCTTGGGGTTACACAGGTTACCTCAGAAGACCAAACGCCGGAATCCCTCTTCACTAGAGTCGATCAGGCCTTGTATCGAGCAAAAAATGAAGGCCGCAATCGGGTGGCTTACGGGTGATCTGTAAGACATCTTTTCTCAGGTTTGATTTAAATCTTTAGTGACGATCATTGCCATGGAGGTGGACATGAGTGGAGATCGTATCTCCGTTGAACGTTTGCTGGATATACCTGAGGTACAGAAGGCCACCAGCCGCATCAATCAGGAATTGGTTGAGCGCAGGGCCTACACGCCTCCGGTATGTGAAGTCCTGAATGGAACATGTACGACCCTTAGGGAGGATGATCAATACCGGTTCCCTATCCATCAGGAAGCGCTAAAGCGCCTTCCCCATATCATCGGCAACCGGGTGCAGGTCATCGGGCGTGAAGATGATGCGGATGACACATTGAAAGCCCATTGTGAGAAAAAGCGACATATCGGCATCGTTTTCTCAGGTGGTCCGGCTCCCGGCGGTCACAATGTGATAGCCGGCCTTTACGATGCGGCCAAGAAAGCCAATCCCGACACGAAGATTTACGGTTTTTTCTTGGGACCGGATGGCATTATTGAAAACGAAGCCATTGAGATTACCGGAAGCCTGGTTGATGAGTATCGAAACCTTGGCGGATTTACCATGATCAAAACCGGCCGAACAAAGATCGATACCGACGTAAAAATGGCATTGTCCAAAGATACGTGCCAAAAACTTGAATTGGATGCACTGGTCATTGTCGGGGGGGACGACTCAAATACCAATGCGGCTTTTCTGGCCGAGGAGATGGTTGAAGACGGGATTCAGGTTATCGGCGTACCCAAAACCATCGACGGCGATATCCAGGTGCGAGATGCTGACGGACGGGTCCTCTGCGCCATGTCTTTCGGGTTTCACACGGCGGCAAGAGCGTTTGCCAAAGAGATCGGAAACCTATGTACGGACTGCAGTTCAGATGTCAAGTATTGGCATATATGCAAGGTCATGGGTCGGGTGGCCAGCCATTTGGCGCTGGAGGTGGGGCTTCAAACCCATTCCAACTTGACACTTATCGGTGAAGACCTAGCCGACTACACCGACCACAATCGACTCAAAAAGGCCGAGTCTAAAGCCGAAAACGATTACACCGCTTTCGGTATGACGCTTCGCAAGCTTTCCCGTATGGTTTGCGATGCCATTGTCCAACGTGCCCGGGTGGGAAAAAATTACGGCGTCATTGTCATCCCCGAGGGCGTGCTCGAGTTCATCAACGAAATCCAGGTGTTTATTATCAAGCTCAATACGATTATCGCCGAATACAACCGGTACCATGATAACGACTTTCATAAGGACCACCCCAGGCTCCATGACAAGCTGGAGTATCTCAGACGCCTGGTTCGGGGCATCCGGCAGGACAACCCCTTTCCCATATGGAACTACCGAGATGATGAGTTGTTCAATGATCTCCCGGAATTTTTCCAGGAAGGACTTCTCACCGAAAGAGACAGCCACGGAAACTTCCAGTTTTCCCAGGTGGAAACCGATAAAGTCATCATGGAACTGGTAAGAGACTACCTTAAAATCCTCCGTGAAAAGGGGTTATACAAAATCGGCATATCGCGCAGGCTGTATCAAAAGGCCCTCCTGCGCGATGGTCTGGATCCGGAAACCTTCGGTCCGATTCTTTTTGAAAACTATGGGTCCGAAGATCCCTATCTCCTCACCCACAGCACCATCTACTCAAACAAAACCCTTTCCCGGGCGCTCTTGAGCGCCGGCGCCATCACCGCTGAAGCAGGCGTTCCCAAAGCGGTGGCGGCCATCTATCAGAAAAGCGTTCCCAAACTCAAAACCCAGCTGCACTTCTACGGATACGACGGCAGGGGCAGCGACCCCACACGATTCGACTGTGCCTACACATACAATTTGGGGCATACGGTGTTCAGTCTGGTTGCAAACGGTGCAACCGGTCAGATGGCCGCCATCAGGAATCTCGAAAAAGATTTTTCGGACTGGGAACCCATGGGCGTGCCCATCGCACCGTTAATGCATCTTGAGGAAAGAAAGGGAAAATTGGATCTGGTTCTGGAGCGTACCGTGGTGGATATTACTTCCCCCGCATTTCTCATCACCAAAGCCATGAGAGAAAAATGGCTGGCTGCTCAACCGGGCCCCGATGATTACCGCCGGCCCGGTCCCATCCGGTTTACGGGCAAAAGTGAAGAAGACCGGCCTATCACATTGGTATTGAACGCCATCGGGAATCAAAAATTATGATTTCGTAATTCGCTAGGGCGGGCTGCGTTGCGGGGGTCGATATCTAATCCATGGCTTCTACTACCTCGAATCCCTTATCTTCCAACGCGTCTCGTAGTATATCGGTTCTACAGGGTTTTAAACGGAAGTAAAAGGTTCGTTTGGACCGACCCTGGGCGGTTTGTCCAACATTGATGATTTCTCCGCCCTTATCGTTGATGATTTGTAATGCGTTTTGGAAATCGCTGGGTTTGTCCCCGATAACCACATCGATTCGGGAGCTGGCGGAAAGTATTCCCATCATATCGATAAATGCTCTTAGAATATCAGATTCCGTGATGATGCCCACAACCCGGTCATCTTTGGCTACCGGCATGCCACCGATTTTATGTTTGTAAATCAGCTGGGCTGCAATTTCGATATCGTCATCCGGATCGACCGTAATCGGATCCTTTATCATGATATCATGAAGCGTGAGATCACCCACCATAGAGGGAATCAGGCTCTGCTTAAGATCAGCCAACGTCACAAATCCCTTGAGCTTTTTATGTTTCGATATTACCGGTAAGTGTCGGATGGAATTTGTTTTCATCAGCTCGAGGGCCTCACCGATTGAGGCATTTTCAGAAATGGTGATGGGATTCGGTACCATCAGGGCGTTGATTTTCATGACTCGATCCTTTTCTGTGTTATTGAAAGGATACCGGATTATAGCTGCAGAGCGGTTCTTCGGATTGATAGTCCCCGGTCGCTTCATACGCCCGTGCCCTGCAACCGCCGCAGACCCTTTTGTATTCACACGCTCCGCATTTGCCTTTAAGCTTATCATAATTGCGGAGTGATAAAAACACTTCAGACGTTTTCCATACCTCAGCGAAAGACGATTGTTTGAGATCCCCGCAGTTGAGATGGAGAAAACCGCAGGGTTGAACGATCCCACGATGGGAAATAAAGCAGAATCCGGTCCCTCCCAAACAACCCCTGGACACGGCATCCAGACCGTGGGTTTCATAGGTTACGGATTTTCCTTCAGCCTTGGCTCTTTGCCGAAGAATGCGATAATAATGGGGTGCACAGGTAGCCTTGAGCTGTAGCGGCGTTTTATCCTGCTGGTCATAAAACCAGTTCAAGGTCTCTTCATATTCTTCCGCTGTTATGGCTTTATCGATAATATACTTTCCTCTGCCTGTGGGGACCAGCAGGAAAATGTGATGGGCAACCGCCCCCAGTTCAACGGCGAGTTCCTGTATTTTTGGGATTTCTGCCAGATTATGTTGGGTTATGGTGGTATTGATTTGAAATTCGATACCGGCTTTTTTTGCCGATGCGACTCCCTGAAGAGCGCCATCAAATGCGCCATCGACTCCACGGAAGTGATCGTGGGTTTCCTTGCCGGCGCCGTCCAAACTGACGCTGATCCGTTTTATTCCGGCATCGGCCAAGCGTTTTGCAATTTCATCCGTAAGGAGGGTTCCGTTCGGCGCCATGACCATGCGAAGCCCGTTATCGGTTCCGTAACGGGTAATGTCGAAGATATCAGGCCTCATCAGGGGCTCGCCTCCCGTAAGGATCACAATGGGAGATCCCACTTCGGCAATCTGATCCAATATCTGAAAACATTTCTCTGTATCCAGCTCTCCCTCATAAGGGCCATGGGTAGCCGCCGCCCTGCAATGCAGACATGACAGGTTGCAGTTACGTGTGATTTCCCATGCGACCAATCTAAGAGTGTCTCTGGCTCTTTCCCCATGGTTATGCGGTGGTGTGTTCGATTTGTCGGTATGTTTAGTATTCATGATTTCTTAGTTATCTGGTAATCCAGAAAGCCCAAGTTAAGCCGATTCGGCGGTGAAGGCAACCCAATTCGCAGA
>CAYSUA010000335.1:0-6986 GCA_964433795.1 uncultured Desulfobacteraceae bacterium
GAAGCCCTGTTCGGTGTTACGCTCCCTTATGCACGAGTTTCACACGTCCGCGAATTGGGTTATCTTCAAAGCCGCAGGTGCTTGACTTGAGGTTTCTGCATAACCGGAATATCTTTTAAAAGCATTGTTGAATCCGAGCGCTCTTTGTCTTATGATACATAAAACGGCGAGGAGATTTTGAGAGGAAAGGAGCTCATCATGACAAAGAAGTTCGGGGTTTTAACTCTGATTGCCATATTTCTGCTGGGTTTTCCGCTGCAGCCAGTATTTGCGGGCCAAAAGAAGGACATGGGGGGATGGGAAAAGGACAGCGAATACAATAAACATTACGACATTTCCGAATATGAGAGTTTTAAAGGGTGGATCAAAAAAATCAAAACGGTCACACCCATGCCGGGCATGTCACCGGCTGTGGCAATTGAGGTTTGTGAAGACAAAAAACTTAAATCCGAACCCATCTTGGTTCATCTCTGCCCAGTATGGTTTGCCGATCCGGGAACGATCGGTCTTAAGAGAGGCGATCGCATAAAAGTCAAGGGGGCATGGGCAGAAATTGACGATAACGATGTATTCATGGCTTCAAAAATTAAAAAGGGAGATTTTTTTGAGTTTAAGGCCCGATTGTCCAAGGATGGCACCCCGTTCTGGACCCTTTCACCCGAGGAACTCGCTAACGAGAGAGCCGCAAGCCAAATATCCTTGAAGAAAAAGTAAATATCGCTTTTAGAAGCTATCTTAAAAAAATACCTGTCCTTTCCGGACGATGATGCACTAACTGATCGGTTCTGGGTTCAGAGTTCAGTGGCTGCTTAGATTTTTTCAACCCTGAACGCTGAACCGTTTAACCTAGGCTCTATTTTTTCCCACTTTTCTTATCATCATAAATTTTGTATCCTCAAATTAACAACAGGTCCATTTCATATTCCAAGGAGTCAGGAATGATTCGAACTATTCAGATACTAACGATGGTGGTGTTCTCGATTATGCCGTCTATGCTTTTGGCAGAAGCACCTCTGAGCGATGCTACCCAGGAATGTCTGGACTGTCATGCATCCATCCATCCGGGGATGGTAGAAGACTGGAAAAAGAGCCGTCATGCCGTGATTCATCCGGAAAAGGCTATGGCGGCAGAAGAAATCGCAAAAAAGGTATCTAGTCTTTCTATTCCCGACCAACTCCGAACTGTAGCGGTAGGATGTGCCGAATGCCATACACTCCGCCCCAAGGCGCATGCGGATACGGTCGAGCATAATGGTTATGACATCCATGTGGTGGTGAGTCCAAAGGATTGTGCGGTTTGTCATTCTGTGGAATCCGAACAATACTCCAAAAACATCATGGCCCATGCGTATAAGAATCTAGCCGGCAATCCGTTATATCAGAAGCTTTTGAAAAGCATTATCGGAAAACCCGTATTCATAGACGGCAAAATCAAATATGCACCGCCTGACGATTTGACCAAAGAGGAAACTTGCTATTCCTGTCATGGAACCAAACTAGAAGTGAAAAAATTTGAAACCAGAGACACGGATGTGGGAGAACTCGAGTTTGCCGTCATTTCCGGCTGGCCGAATCAAGGCGTTGGGCGTGTCAATCTGGACGGAAGTTTAGGCGCCTGCTCTTCCTGTCACACCCGTCACGAATTCTCCATTGAAATGGCCCGTAAACCTTATGCCTGCAAAGAATGCCATGTGGGGCCGGATGTTCCGGCATTTAAAGTCTACATGGCCAGCAAGCACGGCGGCATCTTCTCAGCCATGCACAAAACATGGAACTTTTCCAATGTTCCCTGGACCATAGGGAAAGACTTCAAATCCCCCACCTGTGCTGTCTGTCATATCAGTCTACTGGTGGACACGGATGAAATTGTCATTTCTGAAAGAACCCATCAAATGAACAACCGACTGGCATGGCGAATATTCGGTCTGATCTATGCACACCCTCACCCGGAATCTCCGGATACAAGCATCATAAGAAATAAAGATAATTTACCCCTCCCCACGGATTTTGACGGCGGCATTTCCACGGATTTTCTGATCGACGAAAAAGAGCAGGAACAAAGAACCCAATCCATGCAGGCCGCCTGTCGGGCCTGCCACGACACTTCCTGGGTCCGTGGTTACTGGAAGCGTTATGAAAATACCATTATTCAAACCAATGACGAGACATGGACCGCCACCCAAATCATGAATCAGATCTGGGAAGAAGGGCTGGCCGAAGGACCGGATAAAGGCGCCAACCCCTATGATGAAGCGATTGAAAAGAAATGGAGCGATATTTGGTTGTTTCATTCCAACTCAGCCCGTTTCGCTTCAGCAATGGCCGGAGGGGGAGATTACGGTGTATTTTCAAACGGTCGATACCACTTGAGCAAGCGTATGCAGGAATTAAAAGACTTCCTAAAAACTAATTCCAGTAAAAAATAGAAGGTGAGCAAAGCGGTTGAGAGAAGAAATCATGTGTAAGCAGAGATGCTTTACTCTATAAAATTCTCCTTGCATGCAGGGAAACAGCTTTGTAATATCAACAAGGTTGGGTTTAATGAAAAATAGAAGGTGCCGGTAAATGAAAGAAGTGAGGGTCAATTCCTGGAATGATCTTCAGAAAGAACTCTTTCAGGATTCCTGGAATCCTGAGCTTGGAAGATTTCGATCTCGATACGCATTCAGAGGGCTCTCGGATAGTGACTATAAGCTGGAAACTACATTAATCCGACTGCAGGGTTTTTACAGTGAGCTTGAGCGACATCTTTTGCGGAATTTCCGCAAATACGCTCACCGCAGGGTGGTTGAAAGAGATTCGGTTTGGCACTGGCTCTCTGTGGCGCAGCATTATGGGTTACCCACGAGACTCCTGGATTGGACCCACTCGCCGCTTATCGCTACTCACTTTGCTACAGCCAACATCGAGAAGTTTGACATCGACGGTGTCATCTGGGCGGTAAACTATGAAAATGCGCACCAACTGCTGCCGGCCAAGCTTCGACTCCAGCTGGAAAAAGAAGGCGCCAATGTTTTTACCGTGGAGATGTTGTCCGAATCGGTTACCTCTCTTGCAAGGCTTTCCGATTTATCGGATAGCCCGTTTGTCATCTTTTTTGAACCGCCTTCCATGGATGAACGGATCATCAATCAGTTTGCCTTCTTTTCCGTCATGTCAAGCCCGACCGCCGTAATGGACGACTGGCTGAAGGATTATCCAGATATATTCAGGAAGATTGTTATCCCATCCGCGTTGAAATGGGAGATTAGGGACAAGCTGGATATCGACAGTATTACGGAACGGGTGCTATTTCCTGGACTGGACGGATTGTGTCATTATCTGAAACGATATTACAGTCCCAAGGATCTAGCCTAAATTGAACATTTTATCGTATCGTCAAGTTACATTCCTATACCAGTAAATTATGGAGTGCGGATTATGAAGAAAATTGCTGTTTTGCCGGGTGATGGAATCGGGCCGGAAGTGATGAAAGAAGCCGTCAAAGTGCTGGATGCCGTTCAGAAAAAATTCGACTTGGAGCTGGAATTTACGTTTGCCGATGTTGGCGGGTGTGCCATCGACCGTCACGGCAAGGCGCTACCCCATGAAACGTTAAAGATCTGTGAATCATCGAATGCCATACTGTTCGGGTCTGTCGGCGGGCCCAAGTGGGATAACCTGCCGCCTGATGAAAAACCTGAAAGGGCCTCGATCCTGACCCTGCGGAAACACTTCAATCTATTCTGCAATTTAAGGCCCGCCAAGGTGTTTAAATCGCTGGCCGGATCGAGTCCGCTCCACCCTGATATCGTTGGGGACGGTTTCGACATTTTATGCGTTCGGGAATCGACCGGTGGAATCTATTTCGGAAGTCCAAGGGGCAGAGAAGGCAGTGGCGATGAAGAAAAAGCCTTTGATACCATGACCTATACCCGAAAAGAAATTGAACGGATCGCAGAAGTTGCCTTTGACGCTGCCTCAAAGCGTCGAAAAATGGTCACCTCCATCGATAAGGCCAATGTTCTGGCGACCTCTATTTTCTGGCGGGAGGTGGTGAGCCGGGCGGGAACCACCCATGGGGATATCGAGTTGAATCACATGTATATCGACAACACCACCATGCAGCTGATGCGTCATCCCCATGATTTCGATGTGCTGTTGTGTCCCAACATGTTCGGAGATATTCTCTCCGACCAGTGCGCTATGATGACAGGTTCCATGGGTCTATTGGCATCAGCCAGCTTAAATGAAAACAATTACGGCCTTTTTGAACCGGCCGGCGGATCAGCTCCGGATATTGCCGGAAAGGGAATTGCCAATCCCCTTGCCCAGATCTTGTCCGCCGCAATGATGCTCCGATACTGCTTCGGGTTTGCGGAGTCAGCCGATGCCATCGAACAGGCCGTATCGGATGTGTTGGATGCGGGCATCCATACACCGGATATCGCCCTGGATAAAAACCGAGCGGTTGGCACAGTGGAAATTGGAGATGCTGTTATAGAATATTTGTAGAAAAGGGAATTTTACTAGCTTATAGCCTAATCCAAAACTTCTTTTATTTTTTGCGACAACTCTATCAAATTAAACGGCTTTTGAATAAAGCCGTTACAACCGCGTTTCAAAATGTCTTCTGCCTGACCGTCGAGACTGAAACCGCTTGAAAGAAGAACCTTTACATCGGAATTGATCTCTTTTAGGCTGTCGTAAGTATCGCTGCCGCCCATATCGGGCATGATCATATCCAAAACAACCAAATCAATTTGATCTTTATTGTCTTCATATATCTTAAGCGCTTCCTTACCCCCTTTAGCTTCATACACTGAATACCCTAAATATTGAAGCATCAGGCTGCTGACTTCTAGAACAACTTCTTCATCGTCTACAAACAAAACTGCTTCATTTCCCTTTATGCTTTGTCCGGATTCTTCGAGCTTTCTATCAACTCTTATCCCCAGTGCAGGTAAATATATTCTGAAGGTCGTTCCGCGACCCTTTTTCGATTCAACATCAATATATCCGCCATGTGCTTTGATAATACCATAGGCCGAAGCCAAGCCAAGCCCTGTTCCTCTTCCCATTTTCTTGGTGGTAAAAAAGGGTTCAAAGATGCGCTCGATCGTCTCTTTATCCATTCCTGTGCCGGTGTCGCTGACTTTTAGCGAAACATAGTTGCCGGGTTTTGGATCATAGGGTTTGTCCTTTATATCGGTATCGAATATATTTTCTGTTGCGATAAAAAGTTTCCCGTCGCCACCCATTGCATCTGCGGCATTTAAATATAGATTTAACAACACCTGCTCTATCTGTCCCTGGTCTGCTTCTACGGCAAAGAGATCCGCTGAAAGCGCCTTATGGATTTGAATCTCTTTCCTGGCGCTGGAAAAGGTATCTGCTGTCTCTTCCACAATGTGGTTAAAATCAATCGGCCTGACTTCATACTTACCCTTCCGGGCATATCCGAGAAGTTGTCCGGTCAATTTGGCGCCGCTTTTAACTAATTTCTCAATTTTCTTGATCTTTTCATAGTGGGGATGGGTATCATCCAAATGCGAAAGAACCAGCGAAGCGTTTCCCTGTACCGCCATAAGGAGATTGTTAAAATCATGTGCAGTACCGCCTGCCAACGTTCCAATGGCTTCCATCTTCTGGGCGTGCTGGAGCTGGTTTTCAAGCTGTTTGCGCTGGGTGATGTCCTCCATTACACCCTCATACATAACCATGCCATCTTTGTTTGTCCGTGTGCGGGTATTTACCTTAACCCATATGTTTTTTTCGTCTTTTGTCTTAAATTCAACCTCATGCCCCTGAACGAATCCTTTCTCATCAATTTCCTTTAATATTTCGGGTCTAATTTTTGGATTCGCATAAATTTTAGTAATGTTGTCGACTTCGTGCAAAAATTGCTGCGGCGAATCAAAACCGAACATCTCTGCCATTTTTTGATTGACCAGCAGGAATTTCCCTTTTTTCTCAACCTGGTAAAATCCTGTTACCGCATTTTCAACAAGATCCCTGTACCTTTCCTCACTTTCCTGCAAAGCCTCCAACGACCGAATATGTTCGATGAAAAGCTGCGAATTGGAAATGGCACTTGCAATCTGATCACCCACCCGCTCAGCGAGCCGAAGCTCCTTTTCGGAATAGATATTCGCCGTTGTTGTTCGAAAGTGGAGGACGCCAATCACCGTATCTTTTGAAATCAAAGGGGCTGAAATCAATGATCGAAATCCGGTTTGAAAACTTGGCAAAAGACGCGGAAGCCGCTTCGAATAGTCCTTCAATTCATCCGCCTGGATGAGAATGCTTTTTCGAGACTGTACGATCTTTTCTGTTAGCGTACCATCCAACGGCACGATATCTCCTTTCAGGCGGGATGGCAGATCGATTCCGGTAACATAGGCAATGGTGGTGGTGTTATTTTGGGAGTTGATGAGGTTGATGGAGATTCGATCAAAGGAAATAAGTTTCTTCACCTCTTCCGCAAACCGCTCATACACGTCTTCGATGTCGAGCGATGAGTTTATGATTCGCCCGATCTCGGCCATGGTGGCATTTTTTTGCTCACTTTGCCGGAGGTCGCTGAACGCAGTCTGCTGCAAAAAGGCATAAAAAATAAACGCCCACCACATGGGCAGCAATGCGCCTACGATGTCCTCAAATGGATCTAAGTTTAAATTTATCCCCGTCCACTCCAGCATTAGACAGAAATCATATACCAGAGTAAAAACAAGGAGGCTTATGAGCATCAGTTTGACATCCCATTTTAAAGGCTGATACCAGCTTCTAAACAGGATGATTAATGCTGCTATAGCGGCAAGCAGTGATATAAAATCAAAAACAGCTACCGGGTGCATCAATCGGCCTCCTTCGGGGATCCAAACACTTGCCAGCACCAGAAGGCTAAGAGTATCGAGCTGACTGCATAACCGATATGTTCCAGATAGTTAAGAAATTCCCTAAAGAAAAAAGGATCTATCCGGGTTTCCCAACAAGTTTAACTACTG
>CAYSUA010000336.1:0-6977 GCA_964433795.1 uncultured Desulfobacteraceae bacterium
GAAAACTGAACCCTGACACCCGACACCTGAACACTGAAAAACACAAATTGACATACACAAGCTCTTTCTGTATTTAACTAAAAATCAGGCCTTATCGTAGGAACAATATAGAAGCAATATTCGTTCAGAAGGAGACACCATTTCTGCTTTTCATGAAATATATGGGACAGGGAGGTAAAACATGGCAGGTGTGAATAAGGTGATATTGATCGGCAACCTTGGAAGGGATCCTGAAGTCCGCTACACGCCCGATGGAACGGCCGTTGCGACTTTCAGCATTGCCACTTCACGAGAGTGGAACGACAAAAATTCGGGGGAGAAGAAAAAGCAGACGGAATGGCATCGAATCGTTGCTTTTAGAAGATTGGCTGAAATTTGCGGCGAATATCTCTCCAAAGGCAGCCAGGTGTATATTGAGGGCCACCTCCAGACCCGGGATTGGGATGACAAGGAGGGAAATAAAAGATACACGACAGAAATCGTTGCCAATCAGATGCAAATGCTGGGATCAAGAGCGTCGGCCAATGCAGCCGGACCGTCTCAATATTCGTCCGGACCTCAAACAGCCGATCAGCCAGGGCCGCAGTATCCTGAACCCGAAGATGATGATATCCCCTTCTAGAATCGATTGTGCCGCTATTTTTTTCGAACGGGGTTGATTGAAGCGTTATCTGTTCAAATCCGTCGTCTGGATAATCTGCAAATCGATATAAATAGCCTCTATATGCTTAAGTGGTGCCGTTGTTTTCTTTGATTTTCTCCGGTTCCTTTTCCTCCGGCTCGGAGGAAGTTGCACCTTTAAAATTCTTGATCGCCTTGCCCATCCCGGCGCCGATTTCAGGAAGCTTTCCAGCACCGAAAATGATCAGTATAATGACCAGTATGATGATAAGTTCCGGCATACCGATTCCAAACATATATTCCTCCTATTCCTCAGATCGAGTCTGTTTCAGTTCTTTAATAAGTTTTAAAAAATCTTTCGATTTCGTGTAACGGTCAATAGTGCTCTGATATTCAATCCACTTTTGCCAAGAGTCGGCCCATTCATCATTATGCCAGTAGCAGTCCGTATCTCCTCCACCCTGCAATCGCTCGATATAATCGACATATTCTTCCGAGCAGCTCTCGCAGAACCGATATGGCACTCTTAAATTATTCGAAGGGTCATCACTGGATTCCGTTTCGTTGATCTGTGTTCCGCATTTTTCACATTTGAAGCTGCAATGGGTACACTGAAAAACTTTTCTGACCGCATGCAGTTTTCGCCTTCGGGTCAATTCGTGTTTTTTATTTATTGCGTCTTGTAATTTGGCATCTAGGGAAATGATTTCCGCCACGACATACCTTTAGCTCTATAAATTGTTGCAAAATACGGCCTCCACTATAACATCGGGCCTTTGGGGTGTCAATAAAAGCTGCTGAACCGGATAGAGAGATAGCCGGAAAGATCGGAATAAGATTCAAGGGCTAATTCAATCCCCAAGTTTAACCCAGGCTCATGAGATACGCATCGTAAACCGCCTTATCCCCTGCTGAAAATAGAATAAATATCACCTTTTCGATAGAGGCATTGTTCTCAAGAAATTGAACCGTCGTATCCACTGCGATTTTGCAGGCATCATCTATGGGATAACCGTACACACCGCAACTGATGGCAGGGAAGGCTGTGGATTTAATATTATTTTCCACTGCCAGCATTAAGCTATTCCGATAGCAGCCTGCCAAGAGCTCTGTGTCCTGCTGTTTTCCGCTATATACCGGACCGACGGTATGGATAACATGCTTGGCTGAAAGTTTGTACCCTTTGGTAATGCGTGCCCCGCCGGTGGGACACCCCCCGATGGTTCTGCACTCTGCAAGCAGTTCAGGGCCTGCAGCACTGTGGATGGCGCCATCGACACCCCCTCCGCCCAAAAGCGATTGATTTGCAGCGTTTACAATGGCATCCACTTCAAGCTTGGTAATGTCGCCCTGTTGGACTTCCAGTTTTTCAAAAATCTCTTTTTCCATATCTACCCCCTTGTTTGAGTTGATAGGAAGTGGGTTCGTTATTTAAAGATCATAAAGGGTTTCGTCTCTTGTGGGCGCTGGTCTTTTAGCCTTCACCCCCCCACCCTTTTTCTCGGGCAACTCGAACGGATCTTCGCCTTCCAACAAATCTCCCATTTCTGCTTCAATCTGTTCAGGGTCTTCGCCCCTCTCCATACGACTCAAGGCTTCATCCATACCGGCGCCCAGTTTCAGCCCGGTCATATCTGATAACTTCCGCATGAGTCCGGCGGCTTGTTTGGGATCGTCTTCGTTGATCTTGTCGGCTTCTCCGGCCAGTGCATTCATGGCTTGTTCCATCTTGGATTCGTCAATGGGAAGGTCATCCAGGTCGCTATTTTCCTTTGCCTTGCCGGTGAAGGCAAAGAGAGAAACCTGGCGAGACAGAGTTTTTGTTTTACATTTCGGGCATTTAGGTTTTTTTTTCGTACTTACGGTGGAAGAAAAGAAATTAAAGATCGTGTTGCAGTCCTTGCAGTAAAATTCGTATATGGGCATATTCACTCCTTTATCGGCAACAATCGCTATCGTTATTTTGATGATGCAAAAAATAAAATTTACAAAAACCTTTGTCAAGGTTTGTTGGATCATTAGTTACGCCTCAGCGGCAGTGTGATGAAGTGCAACGCAGAAATTGGACTTTTTACGAAACCATCCAAGTTGACTTGATAGGGTCGGTCTGCTATGCCAGCCATCAAACCAAAGGAAAGGAAACGCTTAAGATGGAAAGAACACTATCTATTATCAAACCCGACGGTGTGGGTCGAAACCTGATCGGGGATGTAATCAAACGTTTGGAACAAAACAATCTGAAGATCGCAGCCATGAAGATGATCTGGATGACCAAAGCCCAGGCACAGGGATTCTATGCCGTTCATGAGGGCAAACCCTTTTTCGACAGCCTGACGGATTTTATGTGCTCAGGTCCCGTTGTGGTGATGGTACTTCAGGGGGAGAATGTCATCGAGCAATATCGGAAGTTGATGGGAGCCACCAACTTCAAAGACGCCGATGACGGGACCATCCGACGAGACTTTGCCACCAGTATTGAAAAAAATGTTGTCCACGGGTCGGATTCCCCCGAGTCCGCTGACTTTGAGATCGGATATTTCTTTAACCGCTTTGAAATCGTCGGGTGATGGTAGAATCAGAACAAATTATCCTTGACCATGTCGAAATTATTCTGCAGCGGCCCCGATATCCTGAAAATATCGGGGCCGCGGCCCGTGCCATTCGGAATATGGGCATCGGGCGGCTTGTGGTGGTAAGCCCGGAAAATTGTGATCTTACGCGAATCCTCAAAATGGCAACCCACGTGGCATCGGACGTGGTCGAGGGGATGAAGGTATTTGAGGATCTTAAGGATGCAGTGGCCCCTTATCAGTATATTATTGGAACCACCGCACGATTGGGTGGGGAGCGCCAAACCGTTTTTTCTCCCCCTGAAATGGCTAAAACTCTCGTTCCCATCTCCAGGGAAAACAGAATCGCAATTCTTTTCGGACCCGAAGACAGGGGGCTCACCAATGAAGATATCCGGCTCTGCCACGCCCTAGTGAACATACCGACAGCCGAATTCTCCTCCCTCAACTTGGCCCAAGCCGTAATGATAATATGCTATGAGCTGTTCAAGGCAAGCCTCAAATCAGGTCGGAAAAATGTTCCTCGACTGGCTGAGCGCCATGAACTGGAAGGCATGTATAAACGGTTGCAGGAAATTCTTATCCGGGTGGACTTTATCAAACCGGACAATCCGGATTACTGGATGAACAATATGCGCCGTTTCTTCAACCGCTTGCCGCTGAGGGCAAAAGAAGTCAGAATCATCCGGGGTATCTGCCGACAGATCGACTGGTACAGCAAGAAATGCTACAAAGACGGCAAAGAAAATAAAAATCCGGACTGGAAAAAGAATTGAAGATTGACTATTGAAAATTGAAAATTTGTGGATCACGCTTCCATCCATCCTAGTCACTGAAACGAAGCTTTCTCGCTATCCTTCGCAGATCGGAATCATTGAGCTAAAATTGACAGAATTCCTTAAATATTCAATAGTCAATATAAAATTTTCAATCTATTAAGCCTTTTCCGCCTCTTTCTTTTCCAGCGCATCAGCCCTGGCTATTACCCGGTTGATATCCTTCATGTTGGCCACATCGTACATCCGGCCATCCACTTTCACCGACCCTTCACCACGGGCATACCCCTCATCCAGAGCGACCTTTACCCTTCTCGCCAGATCCAGGTCGGCTGCTTCCGGTTTATAACCTTCATTGGCCGCCTTCACCCATGCGGGATGAATCACTATGGATCCACGATAACCCATATAGAATGCGTGTTTGCAGGCATTATACATCCCCTCGGATCCCAGGGAAACATCGGTGAAGTCCACATGGCTCTGAGCGCCAAGCCCGCAGGGCTGGACACCGGCGGCGACGGCTGCATGCCGGACTTTGTTTTCAGAATAAACATAATGATCAAAATTCAACTCCGGTTTCCGAGTAAATCCCATATCCACCGAAAGATCCACCTGCCCGATATTCGTCTGGACAATTCGGGGACTGGCTTTTGCAATCTCCTCGGCATTGATGATCCCTATTGCGGTCTCAATGATCAGATCGAATTGTGTTGTTCCTTCCGGAATATTGCGTTCCTTTTCAAGCTGAGAGACCATCTCGTCAATGCGCTCGATTCCCTCTCGCGATTCAGCTTTCGGGATCATGACCCCGGTCAACTCGGGGTATATGATGGCATCCAGATCTTCTTCCTCCAAACCACGGTTAATACGCACCTGAACGTCCGCCCCGCCTTTTTTCACCACAGGCAGGGCATCCTTTACCAGTTTCCGCGCAGAGTCCTTGTCCTGGGGCGCAATGGCATCTTCTAAATCCAGGATGATGCAATCGGCCCCGCGGGACCATGCCCCTTGGACGAATTTATCCCGATTCACTGGAACAAATAGTTTCGATCTCCGAATGAGTATATTGGTGTCATGTTGTATGGTCATATTCAAGCTCCTCTATCGTATTTAGGTTAAGCGGTTCTGAGTTCAGCAAAATATCATTTGATCTTTTGGGAAATGTGCTTCATGAGCCCGCCGCTTTGAATCAGCTCTTGCATGAAAGGCGGAATCGGCTTGAAGTGGTACGATTTTCCGGTATCCAGATGTATAATTTCACCCGTTTCCATATCAACGGAAAGCCGGTCACCCTTTTTGAATGCATCCGTATCCTCACACTCCAGAATGGGAAGTCCCGTATTGAATGAATTTCGGTAAAAAATCCGGGCATAATTCTTTGCGATGACACAGGCGACACCTACGGCCTTGATGGCGATGGGGGCATGTTCACGTGAAGAGCCGCATCCGAAATATTTTCCGGCAACGATAATGTCGGACTCGGATACCTTACCGGCAAAATCCGGGTCGGCATCTTCCATGCAGTGTTGTGCAAGTTCTTCCGGATCACTGGTGTTCAGGTAACGAGCCGGCAGAATTTGATCCGTATCGACATCGTCTCCAAACTTCCAAACTTTCCCTTCGATTTTCATTTCTTCTCCTTTCAAACAACTTCGTCCGGTCCGGCTATTTTCCCTGCAACGGCGGATGCCGCCGCCACAGCCGGATTGGCCAAATAAACTTCGCTTTTGGCATGTCCCATGCGGCCCACAAAATTCCGGTTTGTAGTGGACACCGCTCGCTCTCCTTCCGCCAGTATTCCCATGAACCCGCCCAGACACGGGCCGCATGTGGGTGGGCTGATAAAAGCACCGGCATCCAGAAAGATTTCGAAAAGACCTTCGTCCAGTGCCGATCGATAGATATTGGTGGTGGCGGGGATGACGATCAAACGGGTATCATTTGCAACTTTCTTGCCCTCCAATACCTTTGCAGCCACTTTAAGATCCTCCAGCCTGCCATTGGTGCAGGATCCGATGATCACCTGATCGATGGGAATTTCCTCGACTTCACTGATACCGCGGGTATTCGACGGTAGATGCGGGTACGCCACCTGGGGTTCGATATTGCTCACATCATATTCTCTGATTTCGACAAAATCGGCATCAGGATCTCCATTCATGACCTCATAATCCCGAGAAGCCCGTTCTTTTACATAGGCTTCGGTGATTTCATCCGGTTCCATTATTCCGTTCTTAGCGCCCGCCTCAACGGTCATGTTGGCCATGGCCAACCGGCCGGCCATATCGAGCTGCTTCAGAGCAGGCCCTGCAAACTCCATGGCTCTATAGAGCGCTCCGTCCACACCGATATCTCCGATGGTGTATAGAATGAGATCCTTTCCGCCCACCCATGGGTTCAGTTGCCCATTGTAGATGAACTTCATGGTTTCAGGCACCCTGAACCATAATTCGCCGGTAATGATCACAGCAGCGAAGTCGGTACTGCCGACTCCGGTGGAAAATGCGCCCAACGCCCCATAAGTACCGGTATGACTGTCTGATCCGATGATAAGATCTCCGGGTAAAACGAGTCCCTTTTCAGGCAGCAATGCATGTTCCACCCCCATCTCTCCAGAGTCGAAAAAATGATCGATTTTCTGCTCCCTGGCAAATTCCCTAATAATCTTTGCATTGGTGGCGGACTTGATATCTTTGTTGGGAACAAAATGGTCCAATACCAGTACCACTTTCTCCGGATCATACACCTGCTTGGCGCCGCTGTCGTAAAATTCCCGAATCGAAATGGGAGCGGTAATATCGTTGCTGAGTGCAACATCCACCGTCGCATTGATTAACTCTCCCGGTTCGACCTTATCGAGACCGGCATGCTTGGCCAAAATCTTTTCCGTTAAAGTCATTCCCATCGTGATCTCTCCTTATTCCGGTTCCTGACGTCTATGAAGTATTTAATCCAGTTATGCACAAAGCCCAAGTTGCGTACAGGAATAGGCTTTGGAGGTGAGCCGATT
>CAYSUA010000337.1:0-4791 GCA_964433795.1 uncultured Desulfobacteraceae bacterium
CCGATTCGCGGACGTGTGAAACTCGTACATAAGGGAGCGTAACACCGAACAGGGCTTCGAGATAAACAAAACATCTTGAGAAATAAAACAGTTAGGGTCTATCGCCGATTCTTCATGCTGTTCGCTGTAACGCTCCCTAATACACTCAGGCAGTCACACGCGCACGAATCGGATCACCTCCAAAGCCTATTCCTGTGAGTAACTTGGGCTTTGTGCATAACCGCAATAAATAATATCAGTTCCCGCTCTGGCACGATTCCTGCTTTTTCAAAAAACGGCAACTTATCTTTGATATCAATGCTTATATCGCAAAACTCTATTATGACGATCAATAATGGGATAGGAAGGGATTAGGAATGAAGATCAAACACAAATTGGCTCTCTCCACCATCGGCCTTTCTTGTATTGTCATTGCCATGTTTTTGGTTACGTGGTGGATGACCGGCAAACAGAAAAATGATGGTCTGGTTATCAATCTTGCCGGCAGACAGCGGATGCTCTCACAGAAAATGACCAAAGAGTTGATGTTGTTTCAAGTGCAAAAAGGAAAAACCGGAGAAGCGGACTCCGCACTGGCCAATACCATTCGAAACACCATGACTGTTTTCGATAAAACCCTGTCTGCTTTGAAAGATTCCGGTGATGCCCCATTGTCTTTGGATCTGGAAAAAACGGAATACCGCTGGTGCCCCAAAGCCAAAGAACCTGCATACGGTCAGCTGGAAAAGGTAACTTCTATTTGGCAGGAGCTTTCGTCTCGCATTGAAGCCATATTAAAAGGTGAAGATGAATCGGGTGAGAATTTAGCGTGGGCGGTAAAAAATAATCTTGCGCTGCTCAATGAGATGAATACGGCTGTAATGATGATGCAGAAACAATCGGAGAGCAAGATCAGTGCGCTTCTGGTCAGCCAGATTGCGGGAATCCTGGCGGGTGTCATTTTCATGTTTTTGACCCGATGGACGATCATGTCTCTCGTGAAACGCTTGGAAAAGATCAGATCATTTGCCGAACGGCTGGGCACCGGTGATTTTACGGTTGCTTCCGGCTTGAAAAGCTCGGATGAGCTGGGCCTGATCGGCAAGGGGCTGGATGAAATGACGGCCAACCTGAGAGATATGTTTTCCGGTCTCAGCCATAACGTGAAAGTTTTAGGAACATCCTCTTCGGATCTGTTTTCCATATCCACCCACATGTCCGGAGGAGCGGATAAAGTGTCCACCCGATCCACCACAGTGGCGGCAGCCGCAGAAGAGATGAGCGCCAACATGAATTCGGTTGCCGCTGCTGCGGAGCAGGCAGCCACTAATGTCGGTTTGGTCGCCACGGCATCAGAGGAGATGACCGCTACAATAAACGAAATTACCCAGAGCACGGATAAGGCACGAACCATAGCCGAAGCCGCCGTCACGGAAGCCCAGGGCGCCTCTGAAAAGATCGACGAGCTGGGGATTGCAGCCGATGAAATCGGCAAGGTGACCGAAGCCATTACCGAGATTTCCGAGCAAACCAATCTGTTGGCTTTAAATGCCACTATTGAAGCAGCCAGAGCCGGGGAAGCGGGAAAAGGCTTTGCGGTTGTTGCCAATGAGATCAAAGAACTGGCCAAGCAGACGGCCGAATCTACGGCTGAAATCAAATTAAAAATCGATGGTATCCAAAGTTCTGCAGAGGGTACGGTGAATCAGATCCTGCAGATATCGAAGGTCATAAATGATGTGAGCGATATCGTATCCACCATCGCCACGGCTGTTGAAGAGCAGTCGGTAACCACAAAAGAAATTGCCAATAATGTGGTCCAGGTATCCGAAGGCGTACAGGAAGTTACGGAAAATGTGGCGCAAACCTCGCAAGTATCCGGTGAAGTGGCAAAGGATATTGCGGAAGTGAATCAGGCAGCCCACGAAATGGCGGACAACAGCTCCCAGGTCAATGAAAGTTCGGAAGAATTGAGCAGTTTGGCCGAACAGTTGCTTGAGGCTGTGGGGAAATTCAAGGTTTAACTGTTTAAGGGCGCGAAATTTGAGTTGTTATTGAATCGACATCAGGTGGGTTCGGAGGTTTCTCTTCTTATTGCCCAACCCCAGCTTTTTTCTAATATTCTTTCTATGGGTTTCAATTGTCCGGCTGGATAAATTTAGAAGATTTGCTATCTGTTTTGATGTTCTTCCTTGCTTGATAAGGTTGGCTATCTGCATTTCCGAAGGCGTAAAACCTTTATAATTATGGGATAACGACTGTGAAAAAGGTGAGGTGATATCGTTTAAATTTGACTCCAGGATATCCAACAACACTTTCTGTCTTTCATCTAAATCTGAATCGTTCAGCTTCTCCATATAAGGCAAAAGCAACTCATTCATATTGAACACCACTTTCTGCTCCATTTTTAATTTGTCTTCATCCCTCTTTTTCAATAAGACTCTCAAAGCGGTGTTTACTTCTTCAAGATTTTTCTTTTGGATTGCCAGTTGTTCATTCGATATCCTCAACTCAACCGTACGATTCTCCACGCGTTGTTCTAATTCTTCATTCGTCTGTTTAAGCATTTCTTCCGCCTTTTTGAGCGCGGAGATGTCGGCCACATGACACATAATAGCCGGTCTGCCTTTATAGTTGATCAGGTCACTAACCATAAGCTCGCTCCAAAACTCATCGCCGTTTTTTCTGATCAGCTTGAGTTCATATTGCCGGGGGACCTTTTCACCCGCCAGCCTTTTTAGTCCTCTTTGCTTTATCATCTCTTTTTGGTCGGGATGGGCGACTTCATAATGGATCATACCAATGAGTTCGTCTGGTGTGTACCCGCACATCTCAGCAAATCGGTCATTGACAAATACGTATTTGCCGTCCTGATGAATGAAAATACCGGAAAGGGCGTTTTCCGTTAATGTTTTGTACTTCAATTCCGATTCCCGCAGTGCCCTCTCTGCTTTCTGACGTTCCGTCAACTCCTGTTTTAGGTTTGTATATAACCGTGCATTATCCAGGGCAATGGATGCCAACTCGGCAAACTGACTCAGTATGGAAGCTTCCTGTTCAGTGAATTTTCTATTTTCTTCAAAATAGGCCAAACCGATAACGCCTGATATACCTGATTCAGATTTGAGGGGTATGCCTACTGATGCCCGGATGTCGTCAAATCTGGCTTCTTGTAATCGGTTGTCCCACGCCCGGTAGTCGTTTACGATAATCGGTTTTCCGGTTTCCCAGACTTTTCCTGCATGTCCTTCACCGGGCTTGAGTCGGAGCCCCTCATACACCTTTTGCGCCCCCAAGCCGACTCGCATTTCAATATAACCCTTTTCATCATCACATAAGAATACAAACCCGTCTTTTGTTCCCACAAGATACGCAACACGGGATACGATTGCTTCCAACAACTCGTCCAGGTCAAGACGCCGCATTAGCCCGAGAGTGGTTTCATGCAGTGCAGAAAGATACGCGTTGTGCTGTCGAATCGTCCTTTCCGCCTGCCTGCGTTCGGTGATATCTTCAGCCGTTCCTTCGTAAACAACCATACCGTTTTCGATTGTGGTGGCTATTGTATTCAGTTCTATCCAAATGGGACTACCATCTTTTCTTTTAAACGCGATTTCTTTGCCTTCTATGAATCCCCGGCTGTTAATCTCCTTTAAGATCTCATCTCTTTGCTCCGGAGAAACATATAATTTTGAAACATGATCAACCGTTTCAAGAAACTCTCTTGGCGATCCATACCCGAATGTACTTGCCAATTTGCGATTCGCCATGAGGTATTTGCCTGTGTCGGTAACCTGATACACACCTACAACGGCATTTTCGATAAGCTCCCTGTATTTCTCTTCACTCTTCCGCAATGTTTCTTCGGCCATTTTGCGCGTTGTAATATCTCGAAAAAAAGAAATGAGCGCCTGGTTTCCTTGATATTCAGACAGCGTTGAAGATATTTCAATGGGAAGCTCTTTACCGTCTTTCCTTATAATCGATAGTTCAAAAAGATCTTGAATAACTTCCCCATTCATTCTCTTTCTATGCCGTTCCAATGCAGCATCCCGATACTGTGGATGAATAATATCGTACCAGGATAGATTCGATAACGCCTCCCGTGAGTATCCTGTTATCTCGGCTGCGGTTTCATTGGAAAATACACAAGCACCTTCCGTCCCTTCTATATCCTGATCTAGAATAATTGCATGGCCGGCATGGTCGGCAGCATCCAGCAATATGCGATATTGTTCCTCGCTCCCCCTCAGCGCCTCGTCTGCCTTTTTGAGTTCAGCAGTTTCTTTTTCCAGCGATTTGATCCTTTGCTCAAGATCCTCATAGGATGGATTTACAGTCATTTGTCTCACCTTGATTTGCACGAAATCATAGCATTCTGGTCGTCTTTAACTTTTCGTACCATAAATTTGACACAGATCCAACATGGATGTGGGTGGATGAATAAAGAATTATCGCCGTATCGGTTGAGTGACCTTTGCCAGGCGTGTGGGTTGCTTTGGGGGATATACTTTCCGACTTCCTAATATCTTGACATTCAGTTTTTGCCTGCCGAATTGTTTTGCCTTATGAATTTCGTCCAGTCTCATGGCAATATCCACGCGGTTCCGATATCGCCTGTTGGTGCGGTCGGTGACCTCGAATATTCCGTATTTTTCAATATACAATTTAGTTCCCAGGGGAACAAAATTGGCTGCACAGCGTTTCTTGCCTGTGGATAATGCCTTACAGAGGTTTTCGCCGCTGGCTGCGATGCAGGGGTTTCCATGGTTTTGGGTGGGATCTCCGGCATTATAGGCTGTGACGATACGG
>CAYSUA010000337.1:4801-6975 GCA_964433795.1 uncultured Desulfobacteraceae bacterium
TTTTGGGGCTTAATCACCCGGCCTGCGGTTTTGTGTTTAACCGGATTTTTGCCCGCCGTTACCGAGCTTGCCGTTATGATGATCATTAAAACAAAACAAATGCTCAAAACCTTCTTCAAGATCCATTACCCCATATATTGTGTTTAGATCAAATATAAACACAATATATGGGTTGTAAAGACCTTAACCCGGACAAGACGACCCAACAAGGCGGAAACCCCGATTTAGAGGATCATGGAAAATTTACGATGCTTTACTTCTTTCGTTTGAGAACTTTTCGGGCAGACTCTGTAATGTAGGGTTCAGTCAATTCGAATTTTTCATACATCTCTTCAGTCGGCCCTACACTGCACCACAAATCCCGGATGCCTACCATTTCTACTGGTACGGGGCATTCCTGAACCACGACTTCAGATACGGCTGCACCGAAACCGCCTAAGACGTTGTGTTCTTCTGCTGTAACGATGGCACCGGTCTCTTCAGCAGCTTTTACGATGATTTCCTGGTCTATGGGTTTGATGGTGTGAATATCGATCAACCGTGCATCAATGCCTTCTTTTTCAAGTATCTTCGTTGCTTCAAGCGCATAGTAAACCATGTGCCCGGTTGCGATTATGGTCAGATCTTTTCCTTCACGAACGGTTACCCCTTTACCGAACTCCCAATCATAGTCTTCCTGGTATATCACGGGGGTTGGAAAGCGACCCAGCCTGATAAATATAGGCCCTTCATGGTCGATTTCATAACTGGCTCGTGCAATTTTTGCACTTTCCCGGGCATCAGCCGGTGTCATAATGACCATATTAGGCATTGCGCGTAGAATGCCGATATCCTCTGTGGCTTGGTGCGTGGAACCGCCGGTACCCATGTTAATTCCCGAACACATCCCGGCAATGACCACACGCTGTTCGCTGTAAGCAATATCATCCCGAACCTGCTCACAGGCTCGAAGCACCGCAAAGGGTGTATAGGTATGGGCATACGGTCGCTTTCCACAAGTGGCTAAACCTGCGGATATTCCCATGAGGTTCTGCTCCGCCACACCGGTGTTGATAAATCGTCGGCCCAGTTTTTCTACCATTGGCATCAGAAAATATGGTTTGGTCATGTCCGCCACTAATAGAACAATCTCGTCATGTTCTTCCGCCAGAGCACAGATCACATCAGAATAGGCTTTTACTTCATCTGCCAGTTCCACCATTTTATTCTCCTCTTTTTAATCTTATCCGATTTCCTCTAATGCCGCTTTGGTCTGCTCCGGGGTGCACTTTCCATAATGCCACTCATGGCGGCCTTCCATAAAAGATACCCCCTTGCCTTTGACGGTGTTTGCCAAAATTGCATAGGGCCGACCCGCTCCCACCGGTCTGTTCAGGATGGCATCGCGAACCTCCCCGATATTATGGCCGTCAATATTTGCGATTTCCCAGTTAAAGGATTTCCATTTATCCTCCACCGGTTCGATAGCCATGATGTCTTCCGTGGGACCATCCACGCAGATCCGGTTCCGATCGATGATGCAGCATAAGTTGTCCAATTGATAATGGGAAGCAGACATGGCTGCCTCGTAGGTGGAGCCCTCCTGAAGGTCGGCATCGCCGATCATCACGAATACCCTGTAATCCTTTTGATCCATTTTGCCGGCCAGCGCCATGCCGACACCCGCCGAAAGTCCATGGCCCAGAGAGCCGGCGCTGAAATCACATCCTCTAATCTTGGTCATATCGCAATGCATGGCATAGGGACTGCCCAGTGTATTATAATCATTCAGTACATCTTCGTAGGGAAAGAACCCGGCCATGGACAACGCAGAACAGAATACAACGGCAACGTGACCCTTGCTGAGAACGAACCGGTCCCTGTCCGGCCAATCCTGTTCATCGGTGCGGTATTTCATAATATCGAAATACAACACCGAAAGCGCATCGGCTGCCGAAAGCGCACCACCGTAGTGACCACCGGTGCTGTTTCCCAGCACTTCAATCACTTTGCGTCTCAATTCTCTGGCCTTCTTTTCAAGCTTTTCGATTTTAGCTTTTGCTTCCGCGGAATTATCAACCATATAGACCTCCATCAATAGGACAGATCAGTTAGTGTCCATCCAGAAACGGCATCTTTCGGCCCCTGGCGGCGTTCTCACTCATTTTCAATCCGCGAAATAGCTCGCTATGCCT
>CAYSUA010000338.1:0-6965 GCA_964433795.1 uncultured Desulfobacteraceae bacterium
GGGAGTAAATCGCAGTCACGTTTTGTATGGGTCGCTTCGGAGGACAAGATTATCCTGCCCCCAGGTGGCGGCGAGCCGCGCCTACCGCCCAAGAACCAGTCGAAGAGAAGTCGCAGATGGCCCCGAGAGAGGCGATAGTCGCGGTGTAGTGATCGGGGGTCCAGAAAAAAATAAATTTCAGTTTATCATTTATTTCCGATCTATGTTAGCTTGAAAGTGGCAATTGATGTTCAACAAATTTTTTTCAGGAGGATCTCATATGATAGAAATTGAAAAGGAACAGATGCGAAAACGCGCACCCGAGATGCTGGAAGCCCTCAAAAAGAAAAATTTTGACGCCCATTTCTTTGAAACTGCGGAAGAAGCGAGAGATTTTATCACCGGGCAGGTACAACCGGAAGAAACAGCGGGCTTCGGCGGATCCATTACACTCCGGCAGGGGCTTGGAATCGTTGACGCTTTGCGGGATAAAGGCGTTGCGATTTGTGATCACTGGGATGCAAACGACGATCCTCCGCGCCGGCTGGAGCTGAAAAGAAAGCAGCGGGGTGTGGATGTTTTTTTGACCAGCATGAATGCTGTTACCATTGATGGGGTTCTGGTAAACCTCGACGGCGGTGGCAACAGGGTGGCCAGTACCTGCTCCGGACCGAAACGGGTGATCGTCGTTGTCGGCGCCAACAAGATCGTTGAAAATCTGGATGCCGCCATCCATCGGACTCGACACCACGCATCTCCCTTAAATGCCATCCGGCTGGGACGGGAAACGCCGTGCGCTGAGACCGGAACCTGCAATGATTGCAGCACCCCGCAACGAATATGCGCCATGCTGCTTATCATGTATAAAAAGCCTGGGGATATCGATAAATTTACGGTGGTGCTGATCAACGAAGAAATGGGCTATTGATCGTCATTGATGCCACCGGCAATCGATGGTGGCCCCTTTTGTAATCGGGGGGATGTTCGTAATGATTGCATCGAATCAAAAAGAAAATAAACGATGCCTCAGGAGATCACGTTAAAAGTAAATGGTGTTACGCATCGTGTATCCGTCGAACCTGATACGCCCCTGCTCTATATCTTGCGCAACGACCTGGACTTGAAGGGGACCAAGTTTGCCTGCGGTCTTGAGCAATGCGGTGCATGCAAAATTATTATCGACGGGCAGGCTGTGCCTTCGTGTCGAATACCGGTTCAGTCCGTTCAAGATCGTGAAATCACGACGATAGAGGGCATTGGAACTGCTGAAGATTTGCATCCGCTCCAGAAAGCCTTTATCGACGAACAGGCTGCCCAGTGCGGCTTTTGTGTATCGGGTATGATCATCGCCGCCAAAGCCCTGCTTGATCGGAACCCTTGCCCCACCGATGCTGAAATACAGGCTGAAATGTCAGGCAATCTGTGCCGCTGCGGAGTTTATGAACGGGTTTTAAGAGCCATCAAACGCGCAACCGGGCAAAGTGTAAGCTCCTCTTTGTGCGGGGAGGGTGTCATCAATGAACGGGAGTTCATGCCGGAATCCCATCCTCCTGCCCTGGCCGAAACCTTGCCCCAATCCCTTGTGCAGACGCCCGATCTCGACGCATGGGTTCGCATCAACAGTGATGGCACGATCACCCTCTTTACCGGCAAGGTTGAATTCGGCCAGGACATAAGAACGTCCGTTGCCGTAATCGGGGCAGAGGAGCTGGACGTGTCTTTGGAGCGAATCCGGGTCGTCATGGGAGATACCGCCCAAACGCCCAACGAGCGCTACACGGTAAGCAGCATGTCTCTTCAGACCACGGGCAATGCTATTCGGTATGCAGCCGCCGAAGTCCGTCAAATTGCGCTCTCGGCGGCCCGAGAGGAATTAGATGCCCCCATTGAACGGCTTACGGTAACCGACGGCGCCATCACCGACCCGGCCACCGGGCGCAGTATTACCTACTGGGATCTTTTCGGCGGGAAAAGATTCGGCTGTCGGGTGATGGGGGTCGGTCGGCCCAAACGGCCGGAAGCGTATCGGATTGTCGGAAAATATAAAGGACGTATAGACCTGTTAAAAAAGGTGACCGGCGGCGTCTGTTTTATTCACGATCTGGACTTGCCGGGTATGGTCCACTGCAGGATCGTCCGCCCGCCGGGTTATGGTGCCCGACTGGTTTCGGTGGACGAGAGCGCAGTGTCTCAGGTGCCGGGCATCATTCAAGTGGTGCGCGACGGCAGCTTTCTCGCCGTCGCGGCCGAGCGCGAAGAACAGGCCGTGCAGGCAATGGAAATGCTGCGAAAGACCGCAACCTGGGAACCCGGCAAAGCCCTTCCGGCCCAGGAAACCCTTTTTGACCATCTACTGAGTCAGCCCGACCAGGCGTTCCTTGTGGTCGACGGCACACCAGTAGACGATCCGATCCCACCCATCGAAGCACCCGCAGGGGCGGCGCAGACCTTGGCCGCCACCTACCATCGGCCCTACCATATGCATGCATCGCTGGGTCCGTCGGCGGCGGTGGCACAATGGATTGACGGCAAGCTGACCGTTTGGACCCACAATCAGGGCGTTTATCCGCTCCGGGCGGATCTGGCCCGGGTTCTGGGGATGCCCGAGGACGACATCCGCGCCATCCATATGGACGGACCCGGTTGTTTCGGTCATAACGGTGCGGATGATGCCGCCCTGGATGCGGCACTGCTGGCCCGGGCTTTGCCGGGACGGCCCGTGTCGGTCAAATGGATGCGGGCCGATGAGAATGTGTGGGAGCCGTATGGATCGCCAGCGGTTATCAAGATCCAGGCCAGCATGAATCCTGACGGCCATGTCATCGACTGGAACCATGACGTCTGGAGCTACACCCACACCAATCGACACCGTGGAGTGAAAGGCAAATCCGGTTTGCTGGCTGCCTATCATCTTGACGAACCGTTCGCACCTCCACAATCCCGGCCGAATATGGGACCCATGGGCGGCATCCACCGCAACGCCGACCCGTTGTATACCTTTCCCCGCCGGCGCATCGTCAAGCATTTTTTACCGGACAGCCCGCTGCGCGTTTCCGCGCTACGGGGTCTGGGCTCATATGCCAATGTCTTTGCCATCGAATCGTTCATGGATGAGCTGGCGAACGCAACGGGTGCCGATCCTGTAGAATTTCGCCTGCGCCACCTGGGGGATGAAAGGGCGCGGGCCGTCATCAGAGCGGCGGCGGAGAAAGCCGGCCGGCGGCCGGATAATCAGGGGCGCGGCATCGCCTTCGCCCGCTATAAGAACCGGCAGAGTTATCTGGCGGTGGTCGTTGATGTGAGTGTGAATCGGGCCGACGGCCACGTTCGTCTGGAGCGAGCCGTCGTCGCTGCCGACGCCGGACAAATCGTCAATCCCGACGCCGTGCGGAACCAGCTCGAAGGTGTGATCATTCAGTCGTCCAGCTGGACACTTATAGAACAGGTCGCGTTCGATCCAAACGGCATCACCAGTGTCGATTGGGACAGCTATCCGATTTTCCGGTTTATCGACGCACCTAAAATCGAAACGGTGCTGCTCAATCGTCCCGGCCAGCCCTATCTCGGCCTTGGCGAGGGCGCACAGGGGCCGGTTCCGGCGGGCATCGCCAACGCGGTCTTTGACGCGGTCGGCATTCGCCTGCGTCAGATTCCTTTCACGCCGAAGCGAGTGAAGGCCGCCCTGAAGCGGTCGGTCAACTGATGAAAGCCAGAGACACGCTGGGGGGACGCACAGGGGACATTAAATTATAACCATAAATGACGCAAATAAAACGGAGAATAACGATGGCTAATCCCTACGAGATCGCACACCAACAATCCATTCAAGACCCGGAAAGCTTCTGGGCAGAGGCAGCCGCAGACTGTCATTGGTTTAAAAAATGGGACAAAGTGCTCGACGATACCGACAAACCCTTTTATCGGTGGTTTAGCGGCGGCGAGGTCAATACCAGTTACAATGCATTGGACTTCCATATTGATAACGGCCGTGGAGACCAGATTGCGCTGATATACGACAGCCCGGTCACCCAGACGATAAAAAAGTTCACATACAACCAGCTGCGGGACGAAGTCGCCCGGTTTGCCGGAGCCCTGGCATCCCAGGGAATCTCCAAAGGCGATCGGATATTGATCTACATGCCGATGATCCCGGAGGCTGTTGTTGCCATGCTGGCCAGTGCACGGCTGGGAGCGGTTCACTCTGTTGTATTCGGTGGATTTGCGGCAAGGGAGCTTGCTGTGCGGATCGACGATGCCAAGCCCAAAGCCGTCGTTACCGCCTCATGCGGTATCGAAGCGCAGCGGGCGATCGCCTATAAACCGCTGCTGGACAGTGCCATTGAAATGGCGGAATCCAAACCCCATGTATGCATTATCAAGCAGCGACCCATGGAGACCGCCGCAATGGTCAAGGGCCGTGATCTGGATTGGGACGACGCAATGAAAGATGCCGAACCCCATGACTGTGTCCCGGTGGCCGCCACCGATCCGCTTTACATTCTTTACACTTCCGGCACCACGGGTGTTCCCAAAGGGGTTGTAAGGGATAACGGGGGACACTTGGTTGCTTTAAAATGGACCATGGGAGCCATTTATAATGTCGATGCCGGAGACGTCTATTGGGCGGCTTCAGATATAGGTTGGGTTGTGGGACATTCTTATATTGTTTACGCCCCGCTTTTAAAGGGTTGTACGACGATTCTGTTTGAAGGCAAACCGGTCGGCACCCCGGATGCCGGAGTTTTCTGGCGGGTTATATCGGAGCACAACGTTAACGTGTTGTTTACAGCGCCCACCGCCTTTCGGGCCATTAAGCGGGAAGACCCGCGGGCGGAGATGATGAAAGACTATGATTTGTCCAAATTCAAGGCGCTGTTTCTGGCTGGAGAGCGGCTGGATCCGGACACCTTGAAATGGGCGGAAAACAGCCTGGAGGTGCCGGTCATCGACCACTGGTGGCAGACCGAAACCGGCTGGACCATTGCCGGCAATTGCCTCGGGCTTCATCAGTATCCGATTAAAGAGGGATCGACGACCAAACCGGCTCCGGGATGGAACCTTAAGGTTGTTGATGCAAACTGCACCCCCGTTAAAGCCGGTGATATCGGCGCCCTTGTTGTAAAATTACCGCTTCCCCCCGGAAGCCTGCCAACGCTATGGAAAAACGACCGGGGTTTTATCAGTGCTTATCTGGAAGAGTTTCCCGGTTACTTCAAGACGGCGGATGCCGGGTTTATCGACAAAGACGGTTTTGCGTTTGTCATGAGCCGAACCGACGACATCATCAACGTTGCCGGTCATCGATTGTCCACCGGAGCCATGGAAGAAGTACTTGCGGATCATCCGGACGTTGCCGAGTGTGCGGTGTTGGGAGTCGACGACAAAGTAAAGGGACAGGTACCCATCGGTTTTCTGGTCTTGAATGCCGGGGTTACCCGAAACCCCGATGAAATCATCGCCGAGACGATCCAGATGGTCCGGGATCGAATCGGCCCGGTCGCATCCTTTAAAACCGGCACGGTTGTCAGGCGCCTGCCGAAAACCCGTTCCGGTAAAATCTTACGCGGAACGATCCAGAAAATCGCCGACAATAAACCGTTTAATATTCCGGCGACCATAGACGATCCGCTTATCATTGATGAGATGACCGAAGCGCTGACCGACATCGGGTATGCAAAGGGAAAAGACCGGCAGGATTGATGCTATGCAGCCTTAAACTTGCGCCCTTTACGGTGGCGTATTCCGCCAGGCCTGGGCCGGCTTGTGCCGTGATTGCCTCGGGCAACCTCAATGGAAACTGTTTTGCCATTGATTTTAACATGCTGAAAAGCGTCAAGTACTTGGGGGGTAAATTTGCTATCTGCTTCAAGCAGAGCCGTCTTTTGCATAATTTCAATCTTACCGACTTTAATGCGCCCAACACCGGGAACATCTTTAATCTTTCCAATCAGACCCTGGGGCATAATCCCGTCACGCCGGCCGACATTAAGAAAAAAACGGGTATATTTCTGCTTTCGGTTTGAATGGTTAGCAGGCTCCATATGTTGTCGCTCTTTTTTACCGTGCTGCTTTTTCGCCCCATCACTTACATTGAGATCAGGAGCATTTTTGTAATATTCCAAGAACCGATTAAACTCCAAAGAAAGAAATTTCTTGATAAGCTCCTGGCGATCCAGGGATCCAAGCCTTTCTGAAATTTCTGCATACAGCGGATCAATCTGGTAGTGGTCCACCTCAACTTTCGTAACGACATCAACCAGGCTAACCAGCTGCTTTTTACAAATCTCCTCTCCTGATGGAATCCGGCACTGCTTAAACTTCTTTTTGATTTTCTTCTCAATTTGCCCAATCTTAAATCGTTCCTTCATATGAACGATAGCAATCGATGTTCCGGTGCGTCCAGCCCGGCCGGTACGGCCGCTTCTATGGGTATAATAGACAATATCGTCAGGAAGATTGTAATTGATCACATGGGTCAGATCATTAACATCCAGGCCGCGAGCAGCAACATCGGTTGCCACAAGTATTTGCAGATTCTTGCAGCGGAATTTCTTCATCACTTGATCACGCTGGGGCTGGGACAAATCTCCATGCAACGCATCGGCGTTGTACCCGTCCTGAATCAATCTGTTGGCTACTTCCTGGGTCTCCTGCCGAGTACGGCAAAAAATAATTGAATAATTATTGGGACAATTGTCTACGATTCGCTTCAACGCGAGATAGCGATGCTTGGCCTGAACCATGTAATACTCATGGCGCACATTTTCGGCGCCTGCATTGGGTTTACCGATTGTGACCTCAACAGGATCAGACATATATTTTTTGGCTATAGCTGCAACTTCTCTCGACATCGTTGCCGAAAACAACAACGTGTTTTTTTCTGATGGTGTCTTGGCCAGTATGGCGTTTAATTCATCCTGAAAACCCATTTGCAGCATTTCATCAGCTTCATCAATCACAACATAACGCACACCGGATATGTCAAC
>CAYSUA010000339.1:0-6965 GCA_964433795.1 uncultured Desulfobacteraceae bacterium
GGATCTATTGCGCAGATTAGAATCCTATAATCATCGGTCATAATTTGGAAATTTCGATCATTCAACCATTCAATCTCTTTTATTAAAACCAAGTGTGACCGGTTCATTCCTGCTTCGAAATGAACTTCCTGAAACCAGCACCAGTAATTAAACCGTAACACTCTGCCAGTCTTACGCGAGAAGAATGGCACTGCTTTCAGGACTTCGAACGATGCCAAGTAGAATGATGTGACAAGTTCTTTACCATCCGTAATCCGGCATTTGGTGCAATCAGTCAGGAACTTGTCTATTCGAGTCTGTAATTCTTCCTGTGCTTGTCTAATCTTTTCTTTCACTAATTCGTCGTCCTTACGATTTCCTTGACCTGTCTGCCATCCGGCAAACGAGTCACACCATGCTTCCTGAAGACATTCAGCACTCTGCGTTTTTCAGATTCGTTGCTAACTGTAACCATCTGCAGGTTATCCAACAGCGTCACTTCATTCTTGAAGATCGTCTCATCAGAGCTTTTCCGGGATGCAATGGATTTGTAATCAGTAATATTAACCTTTCGATGCTGCCTGACATGATTGCCGGTGACACGCCCGTATTTATCACCTTCATAGGTGATCGCATCCATTCGGCGCAGCAGGTGCGGTTTGAAGTAGAAGCCGGTATCACCACGCTCGTATCCCACTCCGGGAAGCTTGCGAATGCGTGTGAAGAAATAACTGGCGCCCCCAGTTCCCATGTCAGAACTGGGACTCATGCCACCCACCGGAATCCCCACCCTCATTTTCTCAACAGTTGAGATCAGGGCTCCGTTATGATCCAGAATCTCATCCAGGACGCTTGCGACGTCGCTTCCATTCGTCAATCGGTGATATAATCCATAATCACCCAGTTCACGTTTCATGTGGTCATCTGAAATATCAAACCTGAGCTGATGACGGTATCCAGCATCCTTCTTCTTTTTCCAGGCAGATGACATGATGGAATATTTACCTTTGGGATCGTATCCTGGAATTCGAGTAATATCTTTGACTCCCAGCTGATCAGCCCAGTACTGCCGGAGAGCTTTGACTCTTTCAGCTTTGGAGGCTTTCTGAGTATCTAAACTCTTGAGCACCTTCTTCCAGGCAGGGGATTTATCCTCATTCAGGATGTATGCTTGTTTCAGGAGATACATATATTCCGCATCAACTGACGATGAGAAAGACGCTTCGATGCCGAGACGCTCAAGCCCATCGAGTAACCGTTCTGCAGATTCAGGGTTGCAATCCGAGAGGATTCGAAGTTCAAGCTGTCCCTGGTGCGAGTAATAATTTTCCTTAATCCACGGGCGGTAGATTCCCTCAACACCGTCTCCTAGGTCGATCTTGTATTCCAAACCTTTAGCTTTGAAACTGGAATGCAATTTTCTGAGTGTTACATCCTCATCCATAACCACTATCTTGCCTTTCCGAACGACCTTTTGGTCTCCATAAACGGTATTTCTTTTCACAGTTGGAATCTTATCACCTGATGGTTTGACAGGTTTTTCTTTTTTCAAATACTGTTTAAACGCCCTGATTTTCTTTCTACCATTTGCTGAGATAGAAACATCGAGTTCATCAAGGATCTTCAGATAAGATTTTGCCAAAGACCTCAATTCTCGATCTCGCATTCCTGTCAATTTGGATAAAGCAAGCCGATGAGATAATGCCTGGTCGATTGTTGACTTATTGAAATTGAAGTCTCCCTGATTGATGTGATAATTGATTGACTTGACCGCAGCCAGGATGTCATCGTAGAACAGATCATCAGCCATAGCTTGACCTGCGACCTGCCCGATAGTGTCTCCCGGTCCGGTTGAGAGGTTTGCGAGCAACTTTTTTTCTGCTTCTGGTCGAATCTTCAAACGCATCACTGTTCGAGTCTTACTCTTTACCTTTTCAGTATAGAGCAGCACATTCTGATCCTCGATATCATCCACATCCACGGGGAGTGATTTGCCCTGCCAACCTGATTCCTTCGCTTCTTTAACCAGGATTTCCGCGTCTTCAGGAATATGCCTGTATCCTTTTGCAGCTTTTCCATCTGGCAATTCCTTTCCATCAACATCGAAATGGAATACTGCCTTTTTGTCTTTTTTTCTTTTCCGGAGAAGTTCAGTGTAGAATTCTTCAAAGTCTTGTCGAAGGTTGTTCTTGCGGATAAGCGCAGTTTCGTAGAAGTGCTTCAATTTCAGTTGTTGCTTGGTAAACCTCCTCTCTGCGTATGGCTTGAGTAAATCGATGTAGGCATCATCTGTGATTGATTCAATACTACTGATATATTTGTATGTCGCCTGTAGGTCCATCTCGATCTTGCCATCGCGCCAGGCACGCATCACTGTATTGTAAAAGGGTTCACGCTCTCCAAACGCTTTGTTAGGATGGTAATTAATTGACAGGTGATCATCACCGATGAATTTAAACAGTTGCCCTTTATCAATCCCCTTGACCTGTCCATCTTTCAACCGCAGGAACTGCTTGCAGTGAGCGTCATGATTGGAAATCAGCCAGTCGATAACATGCTCGCGCTGCAACTGTTCAAGCTCAGAACCAGACAGATTCTCAACCATTGCATCACGAAAATCAAACTCCTTCTGCAGGTCGGTTCGCCATTTCTGGATCGAGCCCTTGAGCTTCCCTCTGCCTGGAACATCGAGTTCAATGAAACGGACTTCGATTGATTCGGGATCGATCAGCCTGCCAATGCGATAAGCCACATCATCACCGTGCCCCCGAAATTCTTCCGACACTGGTTTGAAAAGCCATTTGTTGTCGCTTTTATCGGTGAAGAAATACTTGGTGTGCGCCCCCTCTATGTCAGCTCGTCCCTGGTAACTGAACGGATTACTTTTCGAAAACTTCTTCCAGGCTTCATCAGGGTTGGTGAAATGCGAGGAGTGTGACAGAGGTTTAAGCAGTTTCACTGTAGTGGGTTTGACGGCTGGCTTTGGAGCTTTAGACTTCTTTCCATGCTTCTCAGACCACTTTGCCCATTTAACCTCAATGTTATCCTTTGCCATAATAATAGCCACCGGATCATCAGAAGTCATGAGGGTGATCAGATCCTCTTTCGATGCCCACTGGTAATGTTTCAACTTTGCCTGTTTTGCGATGGTCTTCAGGTCCTTGCCCTTCAGGGCTTTCACCGTCTGGACGAATGAACTGCGAGCATATTCATACTGCTGTTTCAGCGCCGACCATTCAATTTCCGGAAGAAGAGATTTTGCTTCAGCAAGAGCTTCTGAAACCTTCTCGAAGTGGTTTTGTGCAAGTTTGAATTCCTGTGGTTTCAACCCGGGCAGTTGATCCAGGTGAATCGAGATCTTCTGTTTGAGAGCTTTTATCTGCTTGCCTACGAGTTCCTTGCTTTTCTCCAGCACAGCTTTTTCAGTAAGTTTCTTTTTCAGCAGAGCAATCAATTCGTCTTTAGATCGCAGAGCGCCAATTTTGTGCTTCTTGATAATTGATTTGAGTTCCGCTCCCTTCATCATGTCCAAGTCTATATCTGGTTCCAGGGGCTTCAACAGCTTGATAAAGTCCTTCTTGGTGCGGGCAATCGATATGCTGTTGGCTTGGGCAAGCTTCTGCAACTGTTTGATTGTCAGTTTCTCGAACTCCCCCTCAGAAACTGCCTTCCCGACCTTAACCGCTTCGCCATGTTTCTTGGTTGCCATCTCAGATATTTCGGATGGCACGAGGATGCAATCGAAGTTTTCCTTCTTCGATGCAGCCTGAATGGCTATCGCCCAGGTGTGGAGATATGTGGTTGGATTTGTCATTATTAATGCACCGGTTGTCCTGCCCGGCAAATCCGTGCACGAGCTGCAAATGTTGTACAACGGCATTGCGGATGCTTCGGAATTGGGGGCGCTTGATCGATTGGAAACTCCTTGCCGTCAAGTGGACCGCATTCAGGACAGGTGCGTTCATCACCGGCTGTCACCCAGACAACTCTTCTCACGCCGATCCTGTCGTAAAACTTATTTCGTCCCTGTCCGAAAGCTCGCAGTGTCTCAGTCCTGGTAATTACCTCAACTCTCGTCTGTGCTGTCTTGAATACGGTCTTGCCGACGAGTCGAAACTCATTGGGATCGGTAATTATCCCTCCAATCTTTTCTCCAATCTTGGCAATCGAATCTCCGCTCACGATGCCTACAGATATCTGCTGCTTGATATTGTCTGCCAGCTCTCGTGTGACATTGCCCAGCAGTTGAAGGTCGTAATTAACGAGGAAGTCCAATGCCGATCGATCAGTCAAACTCATCACCTGTCCAGCCAACTTGACTCTGTCTTCGTGAGATAAGTTCTCATAATGTGGAAATTTCAGTTCGCTAAATTCTCCGATGCTGCCGGTAATGCCGTTCCGGAATGAATCCCTGACAGCGTTTTTCATGATCACAGTCTGGTCACTTTTCAGGTCACCGATTATCTTATCGATTCCTTTCTGGATACCGCGAAGTTGTTCACGACGAACCTCAAGACCTTTCTTCAGGAGCTTTTTCTCGCCGATTTCAACCAGTTGTGATTTGACATGCATCTCAGCTATGCGGAGAGATTTCAGCATTGTGTTGACCTGTCGCTCAGTGTAAAGGTCGCGCGAATGAAGACTCCACAGGACGGCTTGTTGGATTTGTTCTGCCTGATTCAATCTGCCATCTCCACACTTTCGCCCCCGAGAAATTGCCTGCACGCAACCTGATCGAATCGTCGTTCTTCATCTGTAACGGTGCAATGGTTATTCTCAGCATCAAAGAATCCACACTCGTCACAAATATGATCTTCACTTGCAGATGCATACATTCCTTCAGACTCTGATTTCTCCTGCTTCAGTACGCGGGAGTCCTCTTTCACCTTGTCCATGCCCAGCATCTCACGCGCCGTCTGCACCGACATAACTCCCATCTGCACGAGCGAAACAATATCCTTGATGTCCCAGGACATGTCGACCAGTGTGCCCTCCTTGGTGCGATTAGACTTTTCAACATCGGGATTCAAGTCCATCTTGGTCTGAATGGTATTTTTGGATATCAGATTGCGGTCGTAAAGTTCGATCAGTAGTTTCTTGACATCAATTTCGTTGGTCAGATCAACGTCGGAGAAGATGTATTGGATTTCATTTTCGGAATAGCCCTTCATCTCCTTCCAGTCATTGAATACCCAGTTGAGAATCTCGCGTGCAACCTGCTTGATCTCCTTCAGCATGATGACCATTTTCTGAAAGGCGATTGACGCGGTTGCGAAGTTAGGTCCATCACCTGTGACGAGAGACTTGGCAACACCGAGAGCCACGATGATATCCTCCTTGACCTCTTTGACCTTGTCCTCGGTATTCAGAACCTGTCCCTCGGTGCCATAGGTTTCGGCTCGTACATAAAACGGCACTACCAGACCCGATTTTAAATCCATCTTATTAATCTGGTCGCGGATGGTTGAGATCATTTTCTGGGTGGGCATGATTACTTTATCGCCGTACTTACCACCGACCAGAATGAAACGAAGGGGTGTCGTCCAGCGCTTGGCAATGGCGCGTTGTGCCCTTCGATAATCCCTGAGTAGTTCAATTGATTCGAACGCCGGTGTCACCATAGAATTGCCTCGCTGCGAAAACTGTGGCGCGTTCCATTTGCGGTGGATCATCTGGTCAAGTGGAAGATCAATTTCATCTCCGGTGGTACCACTTTCCGTTTCCGGTTTCTGGATCGCCTTAACAAGTTCTCCATTCTCAAATTCAAGATCGACTGAGGGAGGATTAACACAGATCAGCTTGACAATGTCGTTATGCTCACCCTTGGAAGTTTTTCCGTCCGAGCCGTAACGCTTGTATCCAATGCATTCGCCCTTTACCAGCAATTGTTGAATCATGTCTTTCAGAAATCGGTTCACATTGAGC
Organism: uncultured Desulfobacteraceae bacterium; assembly: GCA_964433795.1. Taxonomy (GTDB): domain Bacteria; phylum Desulfobacterota; class Desulfobacteria; order Desulfobacterales; family SURF-15; genus DUZK01. The sequence goes on from CAYSUA010000339.1 coordinate 5,905, forward strand.
ATATTGAATAACTCTGTGCCCTCGGATCGAACCGATTCATCATCTGATATGATCTTCACTTGGTCGCCAATGGCAAATGTCCGCCAAGTATTGATCGTGTTGGAAACGATCGGTTCTTCGCAATAATATTCCCAAGCCTTGCGCGCCCGTTCTTTCCAGTCTGAAGGGATACCCTTTATCTCATACTCAGAGCTGAACACACCAGATGCGATATTAGCTGCGGTCCCCATCAATTCTGAATCGACTACAATGGCATCGACAGCCTTGAAGTTTTCAGCTTCATTCCCCCGCGAAGGAGGTGTTTTCGTATCAGTCTTCATGAAGCTTCACCGCTTTCATATTCTGAAAAATTATCAGTCATAGAGAAAACACACTGCTTCGCTGTCAGGACGTAGATCGAGGTGAATGAAATTCTTAGCGATGCCAATCCCATTAAAACCCAGTTTGCCGGCGCTACGAACAATGTCAATCCGCAGACTGCTATCCTTGCATGCGATATCCACCGCGAGACCTTTCAGGTGCCATGAATGTGGTCTGCCTCCGACTTCCCGATTATGCTTCTCGCATCGTGCTCCGGAAGTTACCGGTAATGGATTGTCAAGCAGTGCGCGTAATGCTTCTAATCGAACCAGCAGTTCCGGCGCTACGGTCTTTTCACAACCGCAGCTGCAGTCCAATTCCTTGTCCGTGAAATGAGTCCTGATTATTTTGTTTGTCATATTTAACCTCTTTAAAAGATTGGATTCGTCGCCATGGGTGCGACATAAACTTCTTCGTAATGCGGATCGAGCCCCTCCAGCTTTTCTATTTCCCGTCTTAAAAAAGCGCAACGAGTCGAGTCAACGATATGATCGTTACCCTTCGAGTACACCACTCGTCCGTTCTGCAATGTGTAGGTATGCGTGGTAAACTCGTTTTCGATATCTATGTCATCGATGGGAAAGATTGCCTTGCGTTTGGCGAGCGCTCGGTTGATCAAGGAAGTCATATATTCCTTAGTTCGTTTGCGAACCGGTTTGGTGTCGTCGTCATAGCCGATTACGGTCGCTCCGCCGAAATCG
>CAYSUA010000340.1:0-6921 GCA_964433795.1 uncultured Desulfobacteraceae bacterium
TTCAAATCACATCATGTTTGCGCATAATTTATGCCATAGCCGGATTGAATATTTAAGGGATCCTTTCGACTTTTATAGAAAAGACAGAGCGACACGCGGCGCAAGCGCCTGCGCTGCGCGAGCGATACCAGAAATCTTCAATATTCAATTTGGTTCCGGCTTTGCCGGATTAGGTATTGATGTACAGAAGAAAGAATAGAAACCCGTGGAGTTTTGGAGATATTTGCAATTTTGAAGGGGTACTTTTATTACCGATAAATTGCCATCTGTGGTTTCTATATAAAAATTATATTTGAATAATTTTTTAGTAATTTATCCGACTTTTCTAACTTGCTTGGTCAATCTTGCATTTTTATGATCACCGATGTTATGTCATCCTCTATTTTCATCTCACCTATCAATTTATCCAAGTTGTCAAAAATTGCATCAATAATTTGCGTAGCGTCTGAAGAAGAGTTTTGTCGAATTACATTTAGGATTGGCTCTTTGCCTAACATTTCTCCCTTTTTGTTTCGTGCCTCCCAGATTCCGTCTGTACTGAGAAAAATGATTTGACCATTTGAAAAATCAGTTTTCTTATTGTCTTCATAGATCCATTCGGCATCCACACCAAGTGCTATTCCCGATCCACCGAGCTCACTGAATGAGTCCGAAGCAGGATCATAAACAATGCCGGGATCATGTCCTGCCCGCACCCATTCGAGTTGTCTCGTTGCAGTGTCAAGAGCCAAAAAAAACATTGTCATAAATTGCCCGGAATCTTCAACATCTTGTACGAGCTGACGGTTCACATCAGAAATGATTTTAGCAATATTTCCCGTTAAAGATGCCCGCTGCCGCAAAGATGATCGGACAGTGGCCATAAGTAAAGCAGAAGAAATACCATGCCCCGATACGTCACCAATGGCCACCCCAATTTTCTGTTTATCATTGTCTCCAATAGATATAAAATCATAATAATCCCCACCGGTTTCATCACAGTAGACGCTTTTGCCTGCTATATCGAATCCATTAACTTTCAGGTTACTTTTTGGAAGAAGATTCTGTTGAACTTCCTTGGCCAAATTAAGAGACAGCTGCATTCTTTCCCGCTCCTGCAGACCGGCAGCCATCCGAGTAAAGGCCTGGGCCAGTTGGCCCACCTCATCTTTTCTCCGAATACCGGACAGGTCAATATCCAGATCACCTCGTACGACTCTTCTTGTGGCCTCGGACATATGCAGCAACGGCCGGGCCATCGATCGGGCCACCAAAGCGCTTACTATCAGCAGAAACACTACTCCCAACCCAGCCAGCAGAACCGTTCTTTCGTAGAGAACACAAACTTCCTCGAAGATTTCGCTCTTGGGAAAGACCACGCCAAGGGACCAACCCGGAGAAGGTATCCTGGCGTAGGCGAGAAACGCATCCTCCCCGGTGAGGGTCGAACCCAATTCCACGAATCCGGACTTCTCGCGTATCATGGCTCGGCCGATCCGGCGCAATCTCGAATCGCCAAACTCCTCGGCCAGGCTGAATATGGAGTGCCGCATGATCCACTCCTCCCGAGGATGGGTGACAATGGTCCCGATATCGGACATGATGAAGCCGTAGCCCGTTCGGCCCAGTCTTATGGACGACACCAGCCATGAAAGCCACTCCAGGGAAACATCCGCGCTCACAATTGCTTTTACCCTTGTGGCGGCACCGTCATTCGCCCGCTCCAGGAAGGGAAATGAATAGGTGGTCATTATCATACCGCCTCCCCCTCTATCGAAGTAAGGTTCAATCCAGACGGGTGCCTTCAGCACCTTGGGAATGTGGTACCAGTCTTTTTGAAAGTAGTTGTAAGAGGCTGATCCTAACTCCATGTATTTGAGACCGTTCCTGGTCCTGTAATAGTAGGGAGAATAGGATTGTACTCCCTCTTCGAAGGCGTTGGATTCAAAACCCACGGCCGATCCGAATACTTCCGGATTGTCCGCCACCATCTCTCGAATAATCCGACCGAGGGTCGTCCTGTTGTAGTCATTGATTTTCAGAAGAGAGGCGAGATGCCGTGGGACCTTCGTCACAGCCCGGAATTCCTGTTCTATCTTGTTCGCCACGGAAAGCGCGAGATTCCGGGCCTTCATTTCGGCCTCCTCGAGGATAATCTTCCGGAAATAATAGTAGCTGTAACCCAGGACGAGGGCGAAAACGAGAGAGGTGCCACCCAACACCAGGAGCGTCATCTTGAATGTGATGCTGCTCGAAAACCTTAATCTCATTGTGAGCCTACATAAAAGTCGTCGAACCGAGGCAGGCGATCGATCATTCCGGCTTCCTTCAGCAACTGTCCGGCATGGGTATAATCCTCGGGCCTGAGTTTGCCTAAGCGATTTTTATCACCCCCCGGCATGATCAAGTCTTTCATGTGGGCCAGCATCCATCTCTGATGCGCCCTGTTTGTGCCGGTATGTGCCGCATCTGCATGTTTCATAACCAGTTTCACGGCCTCATCCTCGTGGTTAAAAGCGTAAAGCCAGCCCTTTAAAGAGGCCTGGACGAATCGGGCGCACAACTGAGGATCAGCCTTGAATGTCTCTTCCATGCAGTACAGCCCGTCTTCCGGCATGTTGAGTCCGAAATCGCTGAAAAAGAAAAGGCTCAATTCTTCAGGATTCAAACCACTATTAAGTATTTTGTGGTACTCATTGTACCACATGGCCGTAATAGCGTCCACGCCGCCTTTGAGGAGTAGGTTCATCGAGGTATAGGCGGGAACGATCCTTACCTTGACGCCGAATTTGTGAAAAAAGATCCTGGGCTGGACGCGCCACTGGCCTTCCCAGAGCCCTACGGTCTTGCCATTGAAGTCTTTAGGTCTTTTGATGCCGCTACTTTTCCTGGCAACCAGCATCAAAGCGGACCGCTGAATTATCTGCGCCAGGTTAACCACCCTCAATCCCGAGACCCTTTGTGCGATCGCATAGGAGAGCCAGCCGCTACCGAAAGTGGCTTTTCCGGCACTGACTTGCGCAAATGAAGATTTATCAGGGCCTCCCTCATGCAAGGTCAGGTCGATGCCGGCTTCGAGATAGAAGCCTTTTTCCAGTGCAACAATGTAACCCGCAAACGAGGCCTGAGGGATCCATTGGGGAATTAACGACACCTTTTTCAAAGGAGTTTCAGCAAAGACTGTATAGACGGAAGGAAACCACAGAATCAGAAAAAGGAATATTAGAGACTTTCTCATCTATTTATTGACCGGTCACCGCCAAGTTAAGACTGTAGTTCGCCACTCTTTCACTTTACGATATCTATGCAAATAGACAAGTGCGGGACTGATGTCAACCTGTTTTCTTGAGCGCGAATCACCGTTAGCCTATAACAATAAATCTTGTTCCCAACCGTAATGTTCAATTTTTATTGCTTGCATCCGGCTGGTTCCCAAACCATAGACTTTATCAGCGGCCTCTACACAAATCGGCGGTGGAGATAGGGGCCATGGCTTCCCTCTGATGGCTTTCCTTTTTTCATTTATAATGTTTAAACAAACCGTTTCGACCGCAACGGGATCGGTTCCGGCGATCAAGCCACTATAAGGCCATTGGTATCTTGGATCAGGCTGAGGTCCCTTGTTACAGAGAGGAATAAGCGAATCAACCAGAACAAGTTTGGTCTTTCCCCTGACAAAAGGAAGGTTCCAGATTTCTCCTAACTTGGAACTGTTGCTTTTGTGATAACTACTGGGACTGCCGGAATACATGATGTAAAGTTTCAGCACCGTGCCGATTCCGGTCAGCCAGTGCGCTTTAAGCGAAGGAATTGCAATCAGAGAGTCACATATTTTGGGATTTCGCGGGCCTCCCTGGGCCAGTCTAATCTTGTTTTTTGGGATTCCAGCGTCCACCAATGAACGTTTCACAATATCCACGACTTCATCATGAGTAGGATACAGATGATCAGTCGGCACCAGGCCAATCACATCATTCGGCTTGACAAGGCTTAACCACGCATCCTTGGAATTCTCCTGGCCGGTCACCTTGATCAATGTCTGCTCGAGCATTTTTCCCAAGACCGTGCTGTCCACATTTTTTGAAGAATCCATGGCGTTTTTATCGCGCACGACGGTCACTAAACTTGAACGAGCCGGTTTTGCTTCAACCATGGGCCAATTTAAACCCAAAATGGAAGTGCCGACCGTCACCCCGATGGTTCCGCGTATAAAGTCCCTTCTGGTTATTACCGACTTTTTATCGTTCATGATTTCCGCCCTTCTTCAGTAAATTAGATTCATTTTTCTGACTGATTTCCCTGGCAGATCCCGGTCAGGGCATTCAAATAACGTTGGCAGTAATGGACGGTTCGATGCACAGTAAGCGGAAGTGAACGCCGCAGAGAGCCGTCCTTGTTAACTGCCAACGTTATGCGTTTTCATTACAGATCACAGGGAGACCTCAATCTCAGTTCAAAGATTTGGTGTAAAACATGTCAAGCTTGTTAACAGCTTGATCTACATACTTATCAATATCATATAGATCCACATGTGATGCACCTTCTATTTTAAAAAACTCTTTGGGTTCATTCGCTCTATCATAAGCTACCTGACTCAAACCGAATGTCAGTGCTTGGGTACCAGCAATAGCTAAATAGGGTCTTGGTGATAGAAGTTTGATTTGATCTGTAATATCAAAACTTCTACGTGTATCCCTGCTCATAACAGCCATCTTGTTTTCGCCCCAATTTGGAACTAAGCCTCTATCCGTGCGATAGTATTCATATGCCTGTTTTCGTAAGATATTTGAATTTTTATCAACATCTGGCATTTGTTGCATATACTCTACTTCGCCAGTTTCAAAATATTTTTGTCTTGCATCTGCTGATTGTTTCATTATGCCCGCAAACTTAGCCTCACTTCCTGGTTTTCCATTAGCAATTTGACTTCTAAGGTCGAAAAGACCGGCAACAGAAGCAAAAGCCTTCACTCTTTGGTCGTAAGTTGCTACCGCAAGACCAAAACCGCCACCATTACAAACTCCAAGTACGCCAATGTTGTTTTTATCAACAGCATCCAGTGAAGCAACATAACTGATCGCTGTTTTGCCGTCTTCTATTTTCATATAAGGATTTTCATAGTGTCTTGGTTCTCCTCCGCTTTCACCATATGTCCTGTGATCAATAACAAGCGTTATAAATCCTTTATCGGATAGTTTATTTGCGTATATACCTTGTGTTTGTTCTTTTACTGCTCCTTTAGGTCCGATCACAACAATTGCCGGCAGTTTTTGACCTTTTTTATAATTTTTTGGCATAGTGAGATTTCCCACGACTTTAGTTCCTTCACTAAAAAAATGGATTTTGTTTATCCCAATATTAAAATCGGTTGGACTATCCGGCGACATTCTTCCACCCATTTGTCCAAAACTCGGGGATGCCATAAACGTGACCATTAACACAATAAACAGTGTTTTTTTCATTTTGTTTCTCCTTTTTGTTTGATTCTCCTTATCGGTTACGGGGTTAATAATCCTGAAACGAATGATCAGTTCGAATTTCCGGAAATTAATTTCACTATTTTCAGAATTGCCCACAATATATTCTCATGATTACATCATGTCGACCGACTCAATAAATTTTGTCGTCTGACTCAATAAATTCGAACTATTTTTTCGGTGCAAATCTATTGGGAAAACGGTATCTATTTGAAAATAATGGATAAATGATGGAAGAAAAATAAAGGGGTTTTGTTGTTATCCTAACGGGAAAAGAGCAGGTTGATTATGAGACAGTCTCTGAAATCTGTGATTTCTTAAATTGGGAGGGAGTCATTTGGGTGTGCTTTTTGAATGCGGTATTGAATGTTGATTTGGAATTAAACCCAACATCATATGCTATGGCAACAATCGTGATATGCTGATTGGCCGGATCGACGAGCCTTTGTTTTGCCTCTGCTATTCGCAAGGAATTGATGAGCTCATAAAAATTCTGTTGGAGTTCGGTATTAATAATTTGTGAGAGTTGATACGAAGGTATGCCCAGATGATCAGCCAGGTTTTTTAGTTGCAAGTCAGGGTCGGTATATGGCTTTTCCTGTTCTAAATATTTGATTAAATTATCTTTATGCTTTGAAATATCCCGTTCGCTTAAACTGGAGTATTTGTATTTAGGAGGCTGCTTGAATCCGGCTGGCTCTTCCTGACGATTTTTTCCCTTTGAATCCAAAGTCACAGACTTCCGATCATTCTCCCCAATGAGCTTATCCCAGCGGTCGCTGAATATTTCGGGTTGTCGCAAAGCATACCAACCAATTAAAAAAATAATCAAACATAAAAGAAATGGTACTATAAATTTGTTCTCGTAACCGACCTTGCCATGAGCTGTCAAAAACCTGAGAAGGGCTGTCACCCAAATTACTCCAAATGCCAACAACAAATTTCTTAACCAATTTAATTTCACTTTTTCAAGATTAGAAAAGATATCCTTAATGTGCTGCTGATGGTGTTGGATTGTCCAATAAGAGAAACCAAAATAGAAAAAAAAGACTGTAACCCAAATACCACGCTCTATCACCCATGATAATGTAAATGGTTTTAATGATAAAGATGCAATTTTTGTCGCAGGATCTGAAAAGAAAAATGGAAGCATGATAGCGGTATACATCCCGAAAGGGACGAGATGCAAACTGTCTATGTAAGTAAATCTGAAACCTGGAGTGGTTAGGGCTTTACAATAGAAATAGATGACCGGACACGCCAGAATAAATATAGGTCGGTATGTTCGGATGAGATGGGGATAATGAAGAATTTCGTTGGTATTGCTCAGAATTTTAACAAGAGCATAGTAGGAGAATAATACAATTAATCCGCTCAACAAGCAATTCGATAGGTTATTACTGTTTTTCTTAAATAGTTTCTGTCCGAAAAAGGCCTGATTATTAGGCGTTAAAAAAATTGTATA
>CAYSUA010000341.1:0-6919 GCA_964433795.1 uncultured Desulfobacteraceae bacterium
TGGGGGTGCAGAACATACTCACCAAATGCTTGGGCTCGCATAATCCCCACAATCTGGTAACAGCGTCCATTCAGGGGCTTCAACAGCTTCAAAGTCGGGAGCAGGTAGCAGCCCGGCGAAAGATTTCTGTGGAAGAATTGTAATCGAGGATATGTCAATGAGCGAAACGTTGAGAATCACACTAGTGAAAAGCATGATCGGCAGACCGGAAAAGCATCGAAAAGTGCTTCGCGGTATGGGGTTAACCAAAATGAACCGAACCGTGGAACTGGAAGACACTCCCGCTGTTCGTGGAATGGTTCAGAAAGTATCTCATCTTGTGACGGCTGAGGAGAAGAAATGAAACTCAATGAATTATCGCCGGCGAAGGGATCCCGCAGCGCTCGCAAGCGACTGGGACGGGGTGTCGGATCCGGGACCGGAAAAACCGCCGGCAGAGGATCGAAAGGGCTCAAAAGCCGCTCCGGCGGGAGCGTTCGTCCCGGGTTTGAAGGCGGTCAAATGCCGATCCACAGGCGCCTGCCCAAGCGCGGCTTTACGAATATCTTCAAAAAGAACTTTGTGGAAATCAACATCCGGGATCTATCGAGATTTGAAAGCGGCAGCCTTGTGGATAAGGGGGTACTGATTCAGGAGGGACTGGTTCGCGGCAAAAATGACGGTATCGTACTATTGGGCAAGGGGGATATCAGCATTCCACTGACGATTAAGGTCAGCCGGATCAGTAAAGGCGCCCGGGAAAAAATTGAAGGAGCAGGCGGAACAGTAGAGGTTATATAATGCTAGGCGGCGGCTTCCAGAATATATTCAAGATTCCTGAACTCAAACGTAGAATTTTTCTTACGTTAGGTTTACTTTCGGTTTATCGGGTAGGCGTTCACGTCCCCGCACCGGGTATCGATTCGGTAGCCCTTGCATCCTTTTTTGCCCGGGCAAAGGGGACGATTTTGGGCCTCTTTGATATGTTTTCAGGAGGGGCGCTGGAGCGGCTTTCAGTCTTTGCATTGGGGATCATGCCGTATATCAGTGCTTCTATTATCTTGCAGCTGTTGACGGTTGTGATTCCGCACCTTGAGCGATTATCAAAAGAAGGGGAGCAGGGAAGAAAAAAGATCACCCAGTATACTCGATACGGAACCGTGGTCCTCAGCATCATACAGGGGTTCGGTATCAGTGTGGGGCTTGAAAGCATGACCTCCCCCGGAGGCGCACCCGTTGTGCTCAATCCCGGGTGGGAGTTCAGAATCATGACCGTTATCACGCTCACGGCCGGAACCGCCTTTATTATGTGGCTGGGTGAACAAATCACCGAGCGGGGTATCGGAAACGGGATCTCTCTGATTATATTTGCCGGCATCGTTGCCCGCATGCCGCAAGCCGTGGGAAACACCTTTCGATTGCTGTCCACCGGAGAGATGGGCATATTTATCATCCTCATCCTTGCCGCCTTTATGGTGGTTGTGGTGGGTTTTATCATTTTTGTCGAACAAGGGCAGCGTCGAATTCCGGTTCAGTACGCCAAACGCGTGGTGGGCAGAAAGATGTACGGCGGTCAGAGTACGCATCTGCCGTTGAAGATCAATACAGCCGGTGTTATCCCGGCCATCTTTGCATCATCCATCATTATGTTTCCGGCAACCGTGGCCAGTTTCATCAAGGTGCCGTGGATGCAGGGAGTTGCTGCGGCCATGAGGCCGGGAAATGCTGTTTATGAACTCTTATACGTCGGGTTTATTTTCTTCTTCTGCTACTTCTATACTGCGGTAACGTTCAATCCGGTGGATGTTGCCGACAATATGAAAAAGCATGGCGGATATATTCCGGGAATTCGTCCGGGGAAACGCACGGCAGATTACATTGATCGGGTATTGACCCGCATTACGCTGGGTGGCGCCATCTATGTTTCGGCCGTATGTGTGCTGCCGTCCATTTTGATCGCCAGATTTAACGTGCCCTTCTATTTCGGAGGGACTGCACTATTGATTGTGGTAGGCGTTGCCATTGATACCGTCGCCCAGATCGAATCCCACATGTTGACCCGTCATTATGAAGGATTCCTGAAAAAAGGCGGCGTCCGAATGAAAGGCCGAAATTGAAGTATTAGCGTTTCCATTTCAGCGGAAATTTTTTCTGGAAGTAAGTAGAAGGGATAGCGGATGGCAAAAGAAGAACCGATTAAAGTCGAGGGGAAGGTTATTGAAACACTTCCCAATGCCATGTTTAAGGTCGAGCTGGAAAACAAGCATACCGTCCTGGCGCACATTTCCGGTAAGATGCGCATGCATTTTATCAAAATATTACCGGGAGATACCGTCACGGTGGAACTTTCTCCCTATGACCTGACACGGGGAAGAATTACCTATCGGTCGAAATAATCGGTAGACGCCGCTCGGCATAAACCGGATGAAAAAGGGAAAGGGTCGTATAGATGAAAGTTAGACCATCGGTAAAAAAAATGTGTCCCAAATGTAAAATTGTTCGCAGAAAAGGAGTCGTGAGGGTCATCTGCGAAAACAGTCGACATAAGCAGCGGCAGGGATAGAGGAGGATAACCGTGGCAAGAATTGCAGGAGTCGATTTACCAAAGAACAAACGGGTCGAGATCGGTCTGACCTATATTCTCGGAATTGGACGTTCTTCATCCAATCGAATTCTTGGAAAATTGGATATCGATCTGAATAAAAAAACCGATGACCTAACTGAATCCGAAGTGAACAGCATCCGGCAGGTCATCGACAATGAGTGCAAGGTGGAGGGCGAACTTCGTTCCGAGGTCTCCATGAATATTAAACGGTTGATGGACCTGGGCTCTTATCGCGGCTTGCGGCATCGACGATCGCTTCCGGTGCATGGCCAAAGAACCAGCACCAATGCGCGAACTCGAAAAGGACCCAAACGTGCGGCCGTTAAGAAGAGAGGCGGCGTTAAGCAGAAATAGAGATAATTTCTAACGGTTAAATACGGGAAATCATTTATGCCAAGAAGAACACGTACCAAAAGAAAAGAAAAGAAAAATATCCCAAACGGTGTGGTGCATATCCAGTCGACGTTTAATAACACCATTGTTACGATCACAGATTCTGCCGGTAATGTTGTCGCCTGGTCCAGTGCGGGCGTTCAAGGCTTTAAGGGATCCAGAAAAAGCACTCCGTTTGCAGCCCAACTCGCAGCTGAAGACGCCGCCAAGAAGGCAATGGAACACGGCATGAGGAGTGTGGAAGTTTATGTTAAGGGACCGGGATCAGGCCGCGAATCTGCCCTTCGTGCACTTCAAGGCGCCGGATTCAATGTGGTGATGATCAAAGACGTCACGCCCATTCCGCATAACGGCTGCCGCCCCCCCAAACGGCGCAGGGTATAAAAGGAGGTAGTTTTGGCAAGATATACTGGTTCAGTTTGTAGAATATGCCGACGAGAAAATCTGAAGCTCTTTTTAAAAGGTGATCGCTGCTATTCAGATAAATGTGCATTTGACCGACGGGGATATCCGCCGGGGCAACATGGTCAGGGGCGCCGGAGAAAAGTATCCGATTACGGTATCCAGTTGCGGGAGAAGCAGAAAGTAAAACGGATGTACGGCCTCTCTGAAAAACAATTTCGCGTTTTTTTCAAACGGGCGGATCGCCAAAAGGGGATCACCGGGACAAATCTGCTGGTTCTGCTGGAGCGTCGACTCGATAATGTGGTCTATCGGCTCGGATTTGTGAACTCTCGTGCCCAGGGCCGCCATTTTGTACTGCACAACCACTTTCTCGTAAATGGTAAGCGGGTGAACATTCCTTCTTATCAAATCGGCGTCGATGACGTTGTGGAAGTGCGGGAAAAAAGCCGCAAAATCAAGTCCATCGAAGATGCCCTTGAAGCTGTGGTTCGAAGAGGCCTACCGCAGTGGCTCGACTTAGAAAAGGATAATTGCAAAGGTGTGATCAAATCATTCCCCGTGCGGGAGGATATTACCATGCCGATCCAAGAACAATTGATAGTGGAACTTTACTCCAAGTAACTCTATGGCGTAAAAATTAATACAACACCATAACCATGGCCTAAATAATGCTTTGGAGATAAGAAATGTCATCATATGAGCTCATGTTTATCAACTGGCAGGATTTGATTAAGCCAGAGAAGATCCAGGTGTCCGGCAAGGATACCTATGGTAAATTTGTGTGCGAGCCGCTGGAAAGAGGCTTTGGTATCACCATCGGGAACTCATTGCGACGAATCATCCTTTCATCCCTGTACGGTGCTGCCATCACCTCCATTAAATTCGAAGGGGTTATGCACGAATACAGCGCAATCCCCGGTGTTTTGGAAGATGTATCCGAAATTATTCTGAACTTAAAAGAGGTGCGCTTCAAAGTTGCCGATGCAACCCTGAAAACGATTCGTATTGAAGCAAGCGGGGAGGGCGAGGTTACCGCAGGGGATATCATCAGTAATGAAGGCCGATGCGAAATATTAAATCCGGATCACCATATTGCCACTCTTTCCAAGAAAGCCAAACTGAACATGACCATGACGGTCAATGTGGGAAAGGGGTATTCTCTGGCAGAAGCGAACAAGGATGAAGAAGCCCCCATCGGCACCATACCCATTGATGCGGTGTTTTCACCCATTAAACGGGTGAACTATGTGCTGGGAAATGCACGGGTGGGCCAAAGAACCGATTACGATAAACTCACCCTTGAGGTTTGGACCGACCGCAGTATCCGGCCGGAAGAGGCGGTAGCATACGGTGCGAAGATCTTAAAAGAACAGATGAATATCTTTATCAACTTTGACGAGGAAGCCGAACCGGAACCGGAAAAGTCGGCGGATAAACAGGATAAACCCCAATATAACGAGAACCTCTATCGAAATGTTGAGGAACTCGAACTTTCGGTTCGCAGCGCGAACTGCCTGAAGAATGCCAATATCAACAAGATTTATCAGCTGGTGAGCAAGACAGAAGCAGAAATGTTAAAAACTAAAAACTTCGGCAGAAAATCGCTAAACGAAATCAAAGAGGTATTGTCTGAAATGGGGCTTTCCCTGGGCATGAAATTAGACGGATTTGATCCACCTGAGGAAGAGGAAGAGGAAGGAGTTTAATCGGATCCATGAGACATCAAAAAGCCGGATTGAAACTGAACCGAACGAGCAGTCACAGGAATGCCATGTTCCGCAACATGGTCACCTCTTTGTTCAAGTACGACCGAATCCGAACAACAGACAAGAAAGCCAAGGAGCTCAGACGGTGGGCCGATAACCTGATTACTTTGGCCAAAAGAGGGGATCTTCATGCCCGCAGACAAGCCCTGGCCATTGTTCGGGAAAAAGATGTGGTCCATAAGCTATTTGAAGAAGCCCAAGACCGGTTTGGTGCAAAGTCGGGCGGATACACCCGAATTGTTCGATTGGGGCGACGACCCGGAGATGCTGCTCCGGTTTCTCTCATTGAGTTGGTTGCCGCTGAGCAGGAGAAGAAGAAAAAAACGAGAAAAAAGAAGGCAGCCCCGGCAGATAAAAAAGTCGAGGCACCGGCAAGTCCTGTTGCAGAGGAAAAGCCGGAGGAGGCTCCCGGTTCAAAGCCAACGGAGGAAGCTGAGGCAAAAGTCGAAGATGCGGTAACTGAACAACCGGAGGCCTCAGAACCATCCGAAGAGACTGCATCTGAAAAGAAAGAAGAGAAACCCTCTGACTAGATTTACTCTTTCCTAACCCGGCCAAGCCCGAACGAAATAGGAAAATGATCGATTGACGATTGGTGACTGATGATTGGCGATTGTTGATTGACGATTGGTGGAAGTCGCTTCGCTCCATCAATTCGGGTTTTCTGTTTATCCACGCGCTTTTCTCAGTTTTTTAGACGCATAGAGCAGTTCATCTGCTTTCCTTAAGAGATGATCTGCTGTTTCTATACGGTCATCTTCTGTTGCTGCCACCCCGAAGCTGATGGAGACGGGAATCACCGTATCTTCGACTTCTAGGGGATGGGCTTTTAGATGGTCTCTGATTCGGTTCATTAAATTTTCCGCGTTCTCCGGCGATGTTTCAGGGAGAATATAGACAAACTCGTCTCCTGCAAATCGGGCCACCACGTCGGAATCCCGGCTCATATCTAACAGATTCTTCGCCACATGCTTTAACACATCATCCCCACGATCGTGACCATATCGATCGTTAATCCCTTTAAAATCATCCAGATCGAGAAATACCACCGATAGAATACCGGCGTACCGTCGTGAACGGTTGAATTCACGTTTCAGCACCGTTTCCATTACCCTGCGGTTGAGCAAACCGGTCAATGGATCGTGAAATGCGAGAAATTTTAGTTTTTCATGGGCCGTCACATTGGACAGACAAAGGGACGCCTTAACAGCCAATTGCTCTAACCGGCTGGTATCAATTCCCGGTTGAAAACGGGAACGGGAAAAATCGGCTTGATTCAGGCTGCCGATGATCTCACCATCCAATGATATGGGGGCAACGGCGATGGATTTAATGAAATAGTTCTGGTTTTTCGGCAGCAGTTTTCTAAACGGTTCCATATCTTGGTTTGCCAGCAGGGGGTCCAATCGGCGGCCGATCAGATTCAAGAAATCTTCTCTGGCAATGATGTTTATTTTTTCTTTGAGGGATTCTGAGGTTTCCAGCGACTGTATGAGGCTTGACACTTCGCTTTGATCGATCATTGAAATCCAGACATATGGCACATTAAATTTTTCCTTGATCAAAACCAGCAAAACTTCAAAAAGATCTCTGAAATTTACGATGGACAGAATCCGGGTTTCAATCTCGTGAAATTTTTTGGTGATCTCCTCGTTCTGTTTTAATCTTTCGATAATGGTGGCAATATCCGTCATGGTTCGTCCAGGATCATCTGCTATGAATATACAGAATTGCGGTGCGGTTATGCAGAAAACTCAAGTCAGGCACCTGC
>CAYSUA010000342.1:0-6916 GCA_964433795.1 uncultured Desulfobacteraceae bacterium
ATTGAACTGTACGTGCAACCCGCCATGTTTGAAATATGTCTGAACAGTCTGCCCTAGCGTTTCAATGTCTTTTTCAGTAGGCACCGACGGATACTTGAGATTGAGGGCCTCCCCGCTTGCTATGCATTTACTCTCAAGTCCACCTATCATCCTGAGGGATGTGAGGAGATCTCCGGCTGACTGTGACACCGGTGTAATACCGCTTGCAAATACCTGGCAGGCCTTTCTGCCGTTCGGAAGGGCTCCTGCCAGTTTCCCCTGCCCCGCATGATTCGTCATTGTCCAGTAACCGGGTCTGTACTTTCCGCCTCGGTAGTTCACGTGACGCTGGTAAAAGTCATAGAGAAAGCGTATCAGCTTATGGGAGTTCTCTTTGGCAATCTTGTCATCCATGCCGTATTTGGGGGTCCTATTTACGAGGTAGGCATGGAGCTCCTCGTAACCTTCGAAGTTCGCGTCAAGGGCTTTTTTGAGATCTGCAAAGGAGTATTTTTTATCGACAAACATCGCCTGCTTGATGGCGTTTAGGGAGTCAACCGTGTCTGCAAATCCAATGTGCGTGGCTCCTGATGAGTTGTAGAGAGCCCCTCCGAATATAAGATCTTTTCCTTCTTCCATTGGGCCTTCAAAGAATGCGGAAAGGAGTGGCGACGGCAGAATCTCCTGGTATGCACGGCCGAAGTATTCATTGAGTTCAATCGCCTTTCCTGCAAGCCAGGCGAACTGGCTCTTGAATGCCCCCCAGAATTGATCAAAGTTTTCGAAGTGGGATGGATCCCCTGTAACCGGACCTATCTGCTCGTCTCCGGTTACAGGCCTTTTCCCGTTGTTCAGGGCGAGTTCGAGCACGGAAACCAGGTTCAACATGATCGCGCTAGAGGCGTCGTAGCTTCTCCCCGGCACCCCCAGTTCCACGCATCCTATGACTGCGTAGTCTCTTGCATGTTCAGTATTTGTGCCCTGCTCTTTGAGGACCTCGATGTTTGTAACATCGTTTAGAAAGGCCGGGACGGCCTTTGTGTTGACGATGACCTCTGCAACCCTGTTTCGGTATTCCTTAGAGTTCTTCCGGTAGTGATAGCGGGCATTCAGGCTGGGATCTCTAGTTTTTAGCAGTTCTGTTACTCTGAGCATGATGTAGGTCAGATCGTTGACAGCATCTTCTTCGATTTCATCGACGCCGCCTACTGTCACGGCAGGCACCGTGCCGGCCCCCCCGAAAAGCTCTTCAGCAGTTTCCGGCACAAGATTGGTGTTGTCGTTCAGTTTGAGCCATAGGCAGCCCACCAATTCCATGGCCTCTTTTACGGTCAAGGCTCCCTTGTCAATATCTTCCCTGTAATACTTGTAAAGGATCTGATCCAGCCTGCCGGGACTCATCGCCATGTTGATATTCTCAGCATGGATTGCAATCTGCAAAAGCCAGATGGCGCTAACAGCCTCCCTGAAAGTCCTTGCGGGCTTTGCAGGAACCTGGTTGCACACTTCGGCCATCTTGAAAAAATTCTCTTTCCTGGGAGGGTCTTGCTCTTTCTCGGCGAGCCTCGATGCCTCCTTGCTCAGGTTCTGAGCATAAGCGATAACCCCTTCCATGGCTATCTGTATGGCCTGGTAGAATTCGATCTTCTGCCGCTTTTCCTTATCATGGTCACCCCCGTTCTTGAGAGCCTTCCCCTTTGAAGCGGCCTCCTCAATGATATGTTCCACCCCCTTTTCCAGAGCTACGGTGTAACAAGGCACCGTGTGGGAGATACAACCTGCCTTGGTGGCAAGGAAAAAAACAATGCGCTCAAATATCCTCATGCATTTTGGGTTACCATGTTTTTTCCTCGTGTACTCCAGGATGTTTCGTTCCATCCAGTAAGGGAAGATCTTAAAATTCAGATCATCTGCCTCCTCCCGGGTCAGCTTCAGGGGGTTTTTCTCTCTGTCGCTGATGGTGTCGAGTTCCGGCCAGATGGTGAGACCTGTCCACTCGGGATACACGGGCGCACTGAAAGGCTTGGAGCCGGTAGTGCCCGCAAGGAGATTGTCGTCGAAAAAAATGGAGGCTTTCTTGGAAAGAAAGTATTTGGCGGCGTTGGCATATCTGAGTTCTGCAGGCTCATCCTCCGGGGCATTCTCCAAGTATTTCGTATAATGCCTTGCCCGCTCGATGCAGACCTCTGGTTTCTTTGCCATAAGGCCCTCTCTGAGCCTTTTAAGGATAGGCAGACTTTCGAGGGTATATTCCGTCAAGGTGATGTCCTTCAAGGTGACCTTTGAAGCTGACGTATCTGAACCGTTCATAAGCGTCCCACCTTCCTGAATCTAGTTCGTGTCGAACAAAATAAACTCCTTGATTGCATGCCAGTCACCATCCATCAAAATGAAGTAGCCGAAGTTGTCATATTGATAGATGGCTGGATCAGCGTCCGGGTCGTAGGGAATCTTCGGCCTTGTGGAATAGAGCAACTGACCGAGGTAGAGCCCATCGGCAATTTTTACCAGTTCGTCACGACATAGGTTGTCCGGCGGCATCGTGTGAAGCTCCGGCCACCGGTAGTTGAACAAGAGCACATCCCTGCCTTTGTTGTTCGGCATGATCGATTTTCCGTTCGTGGCGATGAAGTAAAAGCTTTTTACATAAATCTCTTCCCTTTTTTCCTTTTCATCAGGATACTCAACCACCATCCCGGAATTCTTCAAATGTTCGATAAAGGCAGTAGCAGGCAAAGACAGACCCAGGTCCCTTTTGTACGTATTTGTCCCGATGATGATCGGCTTTATGCCCTCATAATGTTTTGCATCTTTTCCGATATATTTTCTTATATCCTCAACAGTGGTCTCAGCAAAGGTCTTTCCGGTCCAGGGAGAAAATGGCCTCACCGCAGGGTACAAATCGTTCAGCACGCTTCGATCGAATTTTCTCAGAAAGCCTCCATTCTTAAAGGAGACAACCGCACCGTGGAAAAAGCCGATGATGCCGTCAGGTCGTTTGCCGCACATGAAAACCCTGTGAAGCTCTTCAAAATACTCGTCCTTAAAGGAATCCCCCTTTTGGATGCGCTCATAGATGTTCTGTAGATAGTGAAGGATGGTTGCACGGTCCCCAAGCGCTTCCTGTATCGCCCTACATTCCGGGGAATCCTCAAAAGCAAACGTGGTGAACTTCTCGTCCAGGTTTTCCGTTACTGAGTACGCCAGTTCAGGGAAAAGCGCATCCTTCTCGTGAACCCAGGAGTCGTCCATGAGAGCAAAGTATCCGACGTTCCTGTACGCGTAGTCCTCATTTCCAATTGCCGGATCATATTCCTTGAAAATCCGTTTCCCCGATGTGGCATAGAAAAGCTTCCCCAGGAAAAGGCCGTCTGATATTTCCACTATCTCGTCTATGATAAGCCTGTTGGGAAGGCGATTGGCCAGGCTCTCCCATCGGTAGTTCAGTGCCATGACTTCTTTTTGGGGGTGTTCGGGGGCAACGGAGAGGGCCTTTTGAGCAATAAACAGGCCGCCCCTGGCGTGCAGCCATGATTCCTGTTTCCTGTCAGGGTCCGGAAGACCCTCCATGTCCATGATCACAGGCAACAGGTAACTGGCAATATTGTTCACAACATCCGAATTGTCTTTCCTGAAGGAGTTTATTCCAAGATAGGCGGTCTCTCTCGGGCCTTCAAAACCACCTTGGAGTTCGATCAGCCTTGCGCGATCCAGCTTCTTGAAACTCTTCCCTGCCCAGGGAGATGTATCGGAAAGCACTCTTCCGTAGAGGGCCTGAACAACGTCATACTCTTTTCCAATCCCCAGCCTTTTGCGGGCAGCTTCCAGCAGACCGTAAATGTCCCATCCTGACTTGAGGCTGAGCGTGATACCGTGGAAGTAGCCATCCATACGCTCAGGGGGCTTGCCGCAAAGGAAGAGCTTGTCCAGTTTTTTTGCTACTCTTCCGTGAGACGTGGTCTTGTTCAGAATCTCCGCATAGTAATGAATAAGCTCCAGAGGGGTTTTCTTGCCCTTCATGTCCTCAGTCAGTATCTCCTTGAGAAGTGGGTCATCTTCGTCACACGATTCGGCAAATGTGAAAGGTCGCAACAGCCCGACACCACCCCTCTCTACGCTTACCACCTTCTTCTCCTGACTGCAGGCCGCGAGAAACAACATTGACAACAAGATGCACACTCTTTTTGCGTTCACAGCGAATACCTCCTGTCTCCCATCGTGGGAAAAAGAGGAACGTCTTTAAATAATTCAATAACACATTTTATTACAGCTCAGCTAATCATGTTTCTTTCAATTCAAGTATGATTGAATCCAGTTTAAATCGCGCCGGAATTTGCGTAATCCCCTCCCGGCTTCTAGTAATTTTCCGTTCCTCATCCCACTTCAGGATATCCTCATGCATTCCCCGATCCACAGCATAAAGCGAAACTTTGAAATTACCCTTTGTTCAGTAAACGCATACGGAAGATACCTCCGATCTCCCTTTCCTTTTGAGATCACAAATTGTGACCTCCAATTTTGAAACCCCGTCTTGGTGAGCTCGAACATAAAATCACCGGGGAAATCTGTAACAATTACGTCAAAGTATGAGAGAGGATCATATTCATTTCGAACCACGGATCGAGGTCGAAATGAATACACTAGTTGGATTCGGTCTCTGGTACCGGTTCATTGAAGGATCAGACTGTGGTCAGCACATCAATATGAAAAAAACTTAATGAAAATTGAACCTTCAGGTAACAGAAACGGGGGCGGATTGTCAAGATGATTTGATGCGCGATGCTCGGTAATGGGACAAGGTTTCAATGCTGCGTTTGGTAACAAGAGGCACGTATTTTAA
This sequence comes from uncultured Desulfobacteraceae bacterium, assembly GCA_964433795.1. Taxonomy (GTDB): domain Bacteria; phylum Desulfobacterota; class Desulfobacteria; order Desulfobacterales; family SURF-15; genus DUZK01. The sequence continues at coordinate 4,820 of CAYSUA010000342.1, forward strand.
CAACGGAATCGATCCTTTTCGTCATTATTATCCTCCAGGCCATGAACCAGTTGAGCCTGCTCTTCGGGGTTTAAAATAGCAAAAAAAGGATTGCTCTGACGCAAACGATTGGCACGCTCGCTGGATGAGGTAAGAAATCGAGAAAGTCGTTGAATGGAATACATTTCGAGGATGTCACGCCATTCCTTTATATCTCTGGTAGCTGTTCCCTGGCCTTCCTTTATTAAGCGATCGACATGCTCTATTGCGCGCCGTACGAGAGACGTATCCTGTTGGATGGCTTCGGCTAATTTACGCGACAACTCCAGCAACCGCCGATCCCTTTCCATGTGTGTCAACGAGTTCTTCATCACCTGCCGGATATGGCTGTCCGAAGATGGCAAAACCCCATACAGAGGGGTAAAGTCTTTAAACCTTAGATCGGAAATATCCGCTTTAGTAAAGCCTTCAACTTCAATCGTAAGATCGAAGACCTTTTCCACCTGATTGAGTTGCGTTCGCAATTTGCGAATACAATTCGTCAGATGGCGTGTTTCATGCAGCATCCCTAATGTAAGCGGTTCGCCGATCTCTTTCGGAAACTCTTGAATCCATGCCGCATGCGGATGAGGTTTAAGGTTATTAATTTCCTTTTTGATTGTGCTAAGTAGTTGTTCGTATCTATCTTTTTCCGCCTGAAACAGCTCTAATGCAACCTGCACGAGCCTTTCTGTATAACGAATTTCATACTGATGCTTTCGGCCTCCTCCCACACGAGAGACGAAACCCGACCTAAAGAGTTTCCCCAATGCCTTTTGTGCGCCAGGTACGGTCAGTCCAGCACGCTTGGCAGCATCTGAAGCGGAAAGAGGACCATTCACCTCATTTGCCATGGCTCTAAGCAGTCTTACATGTGCCTGAGTGCCCAAAAGTTCATTCAATGGATAACGTAGAGGATTTTGTTCAGATACGATTGGCCGCATAGCAATTTTTCCTTCGTTTCGGTTATTACATGAACAAATATTATAACTATAGTTTTGTTTTATCAACTATTATTTTTATTTATCAACTATAATTATATTATCAATCGTAAATTTATTATCAAAATGGAATCGGACGAGTGGAAGGTACGGGTCGCATTACCGCGACCTGGTAACAAGAGGCACGTTTTAAAATAATCCAATAACTTATGCTATTAATAAAAACTTATCGTGATGGGAAGAAGCATCGGTTCGTCCGGAAGGATTATCCCCAGAGTCTCTTATTGGCAAAGGATTTGCCTGAATGGGATTTGAGATATTTTTCAAAAGAGGTGGCTTGGGCTTTCTCTTTGAATGCAAGGTAGGTGATCAACTCCCAGGGCTTATATTTAGAAGTGTGAGGTGATTGGCCGTGATTGTGGGCGGCTAATCGGGCTTTAAGATTTTTTGTAAATCCGATGTAAGTTTGATCGGGATTCGGTATGCTTCGGAGCAGATAAACGTAATACATGTCCATCACCTCCTATGTCGTGATTATAACCGGGGAAAATCTGGTGAGCAAGGTACACGGCCTGCCTGCCCCGTTTCGTTCTGCCGAACTACGCAGGGCACGCTTCGCCTACCTATGTAAACGCGCAGATAAACTCAGAATATTTTGCACATAAACTCAGAAATTTGCAAGCCGTAAGATTCAGGACGTAAAAAACCTGTTCGAATTCGGGTTGTTAAATTCGACAGGGTATGATTGATCAGCTTTTACCCAAGAATCAGCCGCTCATATTGATAACTACTGTTTGACGGCCAATCTGATTCATTAATCTCCAGTTGTAAAACGGTATCACATCGTGTTTATTCGTATTTATATCTCTTATCACTGGGGGAAAGTGGAATCCCCAAATCAAATTTCTCAACAACAATATTCTCCCACGGTTTTAGATTTGTCAGATTCAATGTGAGCTCCATGCTGCTTTCTTTAGGCTCAGGAAACGATTCACATTGGTACCATAGCACCAGATAAATCCCATAATCAGCATGTGTATTCTTCATATACGAAGGAAGCTGTTCGGTTAATCCGTGAATCAAATCTGGGGAATGGGCATTCTTCGCTTCTATGCAAATATTAATAATTCCCCCATCA
>CAYSUA010000343.1:0-6886 GCA_964433795.1 uncultured Desulfobacteraceae bacterium
GTCGTCTTTAAATATCCGCCGCCTTTCTATCCCACGACAAATGATTTGGTGCTACGCTCCCGGTGCGTCTATTCTTGATTGTCGCGGCATGAGTTCTCAATATCACAACCGAAAAGAATAAAAAACGCAATATTGCTTGGGCGTCCCTCTGCTGGCCTCTTATCCAATGACACTGCCTTGATACTCTGTCATTGAAGAATCGAATTCCCTTAACCGATTTTATAGTTTACAAGTAACGATCTGTATCATATCAGATGACTTCGGCGAGAAAACGCTCATGCGTTGTCTTGATACGACAGCATCACCGGATAAGTTTTATAAAAACGGTCTGACTCCTCATACTGGAGCAGCCCAAACTGTGCACAAAATATTAAGGAGTTATTATGTCTAAGACCGCCTTTGTCAACGGCCGCCTGTTTATCGGTGACGGCCGCATTGTAGATGTCGGATCGGTTGTTATTGAAGACGACCGCATCGTTGACGTAACCGCCGGATCCGTTGAACCGCCCGTGGGGGCTGAGATTGTCTCTCTGGATGGGGCCACCCTGTTGCCCGGTTTGATCGACAGCCACATTCATATCTGTTTCGACGGGTCAAACGACCCGTGGACCAACCGCAGGGACAAATCAGTCGCTGCCATAACCCTCATTGCCGCCGACATGGCCAAAAAGACGATCATGAACGGCGTGACCACCATCCGCGACATGGGCGGCCCTGACGGCATCGATCTGGCGCTACGCAACGCTGTTGCTTCGGGGCTGATCGTCGGACCGAGGATGCTTGTTTCCTGTCGCTGTGTCTGCATGACTGGCGGCCACGGTTGGCGATCGGGTTGCGAAGCTGACGGCCCGGAAGAGGTCCGTAAGGCAGCCAGGGAACAGATTAAGGCCGGGGCCGATCAGTTCAAGATCATGGCAAGCGGCGGGGTGATGACCCCCGGTGTGGATCCCGGCGCGGCCCAGTATACTGAAGAAGAGATGAGAGCCGGCATCGAAGAGGCCCACAAAGCCGGCCGGATGACGGCCACTCACGCCCAAGGCAAGCAGGGGATCTTAAACGCCGTTCGAGCCGGAATCGACACCATTGAGCACGGCTTCTACGTTGATGAAGAAGTGGCTGCACTGATGGTTGAGAAAAACGTTTACTTCGTACCGACCCTGGCTGCGGTCCACAACATCGTCGCCAACGGCGTCGAGGGCGGCGTACCGGAATACGCTGTCAAAAAAGCCGAAAAGATCCAAGCCCTCCATCGAGACAACTTAATCAAGGCCAAGAAGGCCGGGGTCGTCATCGGCATGGGCACCGACGCAGGAACCCCTTACAATGCTCACGGAAAGAACCTCCAGGAGCTTGAGCTGCTTGTCCAGGCCGGCTTCTCTCCGACCGAAGCCCTAATCGCCGCCACCAAGACAGCGACCGAGGTGATCGGCATGAAAGACGACCTGGGTATGCTCGAAGCCGGAAGACTGGCCGATCTGGTCGTCTGTACCGGTGACCCGACCAAAGATGTCAGTCTGTTGACCGATCCGGGCAATATTAAGACGATCTATCTGGCCGGTCGCAAAATCAGATAACTCGCCCAGGTTAACACGCGGGCAGGGTAACCGCATTCGTAATATTCGGGCTTATATATAAAAATCAAAATTTAACCATAAAGGAATCAAACATAGAATGTTTGATTTTACCGCACACTCCTTGATTCTCATATCAAGTATATCTGCATGTTATATTGTTTTTGATCAAATTATCGACCTCGTCCGGAATTTTCAATCAAAATAAACACATTCTGCACTGAATTATAACGGGGAACCCGATGCAACTCACGCATCACGCAATCTTGGAGAGAAGGCATACGCCAAAGCACCGGTCAGAATTACCAGACAGCCGGCACCGCCCAGGGTCCATTGCACACCTACGGCTTGGGCGACCGCCCCCATGGTCAGATGCCCGATCCAACCGAAACTGATTACAAACATCCAGCCTCCGATGACAAGGCCGCGCATAGTGTCCGGAACGTATTGTTGAAGCAGGGTCCATTGCAGCGCGTCAAACACGGCCGCCATGGCACCGACCCCCATTACCAGGACCAGAGACAGCGGTAGGACTACGGACGTTGCAAAAGCCGTCAGCATCACTCCGAAGATGATGGTTATACCTATGAGCAGCAACCCTTTTCGTGAGGTTTCACCCACCGTGGCAAGTGCCGCTACCCCGATGACGGCGCCGAAACCGGCCATGAGGGTAAGCGTGCCGAGCCCGTCCGCCGAAACATTTAGTACGTCCCGGGCCATCGACGGCATGATGGCATGGTAGGCAAACGCGAACATCTCCACGACAAAAGCGATTAAGAGCAGGGTTCGCACAGTTGGCAAACGCATCAGGGAAACCAACCCTACCACAGAGTCCTTTATGATGCCCGGTTTGATGGCGCCGGATTCGGTCCTCGCCGGGCCGAATTTCGGCATCGTCGCCATGATGCTGGATCCAAAGAGAAAAACCACCGCCCCGGTGATCAATGCTGACGGGACACCAAATGCGGTGATTGCCAACCCACCGAAGAGACTGCCCAATGCTCCCACCCCCCTTGCCCCGGTGGATTGCAGCGCCACTGCTCGCATTGCCATCCGTCGGGGGACGATGTCGGTAATCAAACCCTGGGTGGCGGGGATTGAAAATGTCTGGCAGATACCGGTGAGGGCCACTAGGGCAAAAACCATCCAAAGATGATGGGTGCCACCGGATGTCAGGGCCGCAAGCGATATGGCAACCATCGCCCTGCAAAATGCGGACACCGCCAGTATCCTGCTACGAGACATGCGGTCGGTGATGTCGCCTGCGATGGGTGCAACAATGCTGGCCGGGGCCTTCTGGATGGCAAAGGCTGCGGCGGTAAGAAACACCGAATCGGTTTTAATCAGCACGAGCCAACCGACGGCAAGGCGTTCGAACTGTACCGCTAAGGCCATTATCACCGTACCGAACCAGACACGCCGATATGGAGCGATGCGCCACGGCGTTCCCAGGGAGGCGGTTCCCGTTTCAACCAGATGATTCTTCAACCTGCCCTCGCCCGTTATACACCTTTCTTTTTTTGCTGTATGTTTTGAATTGGTCACAATGAAATAGTATCGGAAAAACAGTTTTCTAAAATGCCATTACAATCTTCGCGCACGCTGAATTACCCTGGAGCCAAAAAAACTTGATCTTCTTCCGATATCTGATGACGGTGAGCTTGATGAGACCAAGTGTCCCGATGGCTGAATGGACATTGCCCAAGCTATAATCGGCTTCATTTTCTTCAAATCGTCATATTGTACCAACCACGTTCGAAAATCAAGCAAGAGAACCGCCAGGAGCACAATCTTCACTGGGACTGGCACCGGTTGTTTCGCCTTTGTCATTCTGGCAGAAATTCGTCCGCCCTCCCTGTCGAACCGGGCAGTGCTTTAACGCCCGTAAAATTATATCATTCTAGGCGGTTACAAGGATAAATTTATAATTTTATGGGCCCCCTGCTGGCCAAATCAGGAATTGCCTTTACAATAAAAGCCGATTGACATAAGGCAAGACTCTATTCAGAATCTTGGCTTACATTGCAAAATTTAGGAAGGGTTGGCACAAATATGAACATTGGCTTGATTTTGTTGCGTCTTGTCGCGCTGTTTATGGCATTGACTTTTCATGAATTTGCTCATGGTTGGATTGCAAGGAAATTAGGAGATAGAACTGCTGAGTTTCAGGGTCGGCTCTCTCTGAATCCTAAAGATCACATCGATCCGTTCGGAACTATTTTGGTCCCTGTCTTACTCGTTATAATGCAATCTCCAATTGTCTTCGGCTGGGCGAAACCGGTCCCCATTAATCCCCTTAATTTTAAGAATCCGAGAAAAGGAATGATGTGGTCGGCATTGGGTGGACCGCTTATCAATCTATTGCTTGCAACAATATTTGCTTTTGCGTTTAAGGGATTTATTTCTTTCGGTATTATCATCAAACCCCTTCTTATTTTTTTTATAATTTCAACTCAGCTCAATGTGTTTCTTGCCATGTTTAATCTTATTCCTATACCGCCACTTGATGGAGGAAGGGTATTAGTCGGTCTGCTTCCCAGGGAACAGGCGTATACATATAGCAAAATTGAGCCTTATGGTTTTATCATTGTGATTGCCCTGATGTACTTTAATGTTCTCGATCGTTTCCTGTTTTATCCCATTGAGGTTATTTTACGGTTTTTGGGAATCTACTAAATTCTGGAATAGCGGTTTAACATCCAGCATATGAAGAATTTGAAAAATCTCCTTGCCATTGCCTGCCTTGCCTTTACTTTGATGGTGGCATGTTCTTCCGGCTCAAAGGATGCTCTCCAAAACAACCGCTGGTATACTCTGGACGAGGGCATAAAGATAGCTGGTGAGATGGAGAAAAAACTTCTTCTCTATTTCCGGGCGGACTGGTGACCGTACTGCCGTAAACTGGACAAGGTCTTGGCCCAGCCTAAAATCCTCACTTATCTCAATGAACACTTTATTTCGGTTAAGATTGATTTTGATAGTGAAAAAGAGATCGTCCGACAATACAATGTCCGGGGGATTCCGGATATATGGTTTCTGGACAGCCGGGGGGAAAAATTGAGAAGGATAACGGGATTCGTTCCTGAGGATACCTTCCTTTCCATGCTCAAGTATATGAGTGAAGATGCCTTCCGGAACATGTCTTTCAAGGAGTTTTTACGGCTTAAATGATGTCTGATCGATATATTGATAATCTAGGTTTGAAAAAATTATTGAATTCCAACATGAAAACCGGGACGACCTTAAATAATTCAATAACAATCAAAATGGGTAAAGTCCACGTTGACCGTTGAGTAGCTTTTTATTTTAATTCAGGATAGTTATTTGCTATCCATTTCTGGACTTGTTGCTGAAGTTTACCGGCCAGGGCTATCATCTCATCAGCTTCTTGGTCTGAAACCATCCCGATTCTTTCATATTCACTGATGTTTCGCTTTTTTCTAAATTTGTCCAACTGGGCGATGAGTGGCTTATCTGCTTTAATCGTATGGGCAAGCGATTGAATAACCCGATAGTGGTGGGAATCCCTGGTTGCTCGATAGCCACATGCTGAAAGTGCTGCTGTTGATAGTTGAAGAGCCGCGTTATAAGCGATGTTGAGTTTCCATTCCGGACTGAGTCCCGTCGATAAGCAATCTTTAAGATCCCGATCTGCTATAAGTAACAAATCGGATATTTCCTGCCGGCTGGTCAGATGTTCAACCAGCCAGCTATTTTGATGCCAATCTCGTAAGCTCATCTTCGTTCCCGATTAAGAAGAAAATTTTTTCATTGAGAATCGAACTCAAAAAATGGTGCCCTTCATCCAATTTTCTCTTAAATTCAGAAACCGGATAGACAATCGGATTGATTTCCCTTTTCAATTGATCCTGCACAGGCATGAGAATCGTTGAAATTTGTTCAAAAGACACATCACCGATAATCAGTAAATCTATGTCGCTTTGGCTTTGGAAATCTCCACGAGCCGCCGACCCGAAAACAAATGCAACCTTAATCTGATCTTTGATCGAAGAAATACCTAACCGCAACGTATCTCCGATAGCGCTGGTTTTGATAATGAGACCCTTGAGTTCATCATGGATGGGACAATTATGATCAATCTGATAATAAACCTGGTTGCCGCTTCTTGTCTTTTGAATAATCCCAGCTTTAGTCAACTGGTTGATTTCCCTCTGCACGGCGCCACTGCCTGCATTTGCCGCTCTGACAATTTGCCGCAAATAAAAAGAACGATCGGGATGGCTAAATAGAAGAGACAGAACGGCTCTTCGGGTTTTACCGAACAAGACGGATCCCAGTGTATTATTGTCCAATTTCGAACCCATATCGGGTACGTTTGTACCCAAAAATGGCTCGCTTTGCAAGTTTATTATCATTTTAGTCCAAAAGGGGTCTCCGTTTGATCTTTATTCTATATTCCTAGGGCTAACCGATTGAAATCGTTGAGAGAGGATAGGCAGAAAATGAGTAAATCGTTAAATGAAAAAACAAAGAGTGACCCCACTGGCCCGACCCCACTGACCTCGATATTATTGGATAAGTGATGCTGTTTTCCGGATGCTTGATGCTGGATTTTGCCTGATGGCAATTTTGAATGTTTAATGAATAATTGTCGTACATTCAAGGATGCCGGTTCTTATCGTCCCAAAAGGCAGTTGCATAAGAGGGTGAATCACGATGGATATATTCGGCAGCGGCGTATAGGTCGTCCACTGCTGCGTGTGCCCACTCTACTCTTCTACCCATTTTTTCATTCGTTTTTCGACCATCTCCTGAGAATATGTTTTCCCTTGTGAGATGTCTTCGAGTCCTTGTTCTATCTTCTGCCGAACAAAGAGCCGGTATTGAATCTCCTCAAAGGTGCTGTCATCGGGTAAGGTTTGTAATATTTTTATGGCTTCCTGTTTTGCGTTTTGCATTATTCAAAACCTTTCAGTAGGTTTGCCGGCTGAATCCGTTAATAACAAGCGGATTCAATAATACCACCCTATTGATCAAAAGATCAAACCTTGAATGATGAAACAATCTTAGCCGTTGCTTCTCTCTTATGTTAGAGAAGAACATTATATTGTCGGGCGCCATGAATTACAGCGTGAGGGTTGGAAATAGGATTGGAAACTGAAAATTAATCAAAAGAAAAGGGGTTAGAAAAATTGTCTAACCCCTTGATTTTATGGTTGGTGGTCCCAGCGGGGATCGAACCCGCGTTACCGGCGTGAGAGATCTGTTACGCCTTCCCAATAAACCCTCTATTTACGCTATTTCAGGCACTTACATTCTGCATGAGAGTCATCAAAGTCATCAGAATACACCAC
>CAYSUA010000344.1:0-6878 GCA_964433795.1 uncultured Desulfobacteraceae bacterium
ATCGTCTACCAAAGCTCCCATTTCAATGGCGAGAACCGCCTCGGCAATCAATCCTTCGGCCTCTCGTCCCACAATTCCGATTCCCAGAATCCGATTCGTTTCCGGTTCTGCTATGATTTTGGTAAGACCCTTTGGAGCACCTATGGTCGTTGCCCGTCCCGAGAATTTCCAGGGAAATCTCTGGACCGAGATGGTTAAATTTTGCTTTTTGGCCTGTTCTTCCGTAATCCCGGCCCATGCGATTTGCGGGTCCGTGTAAACCACTGCCGGGATTGCCCTAGCATCAAATGCCGAAGGTTCGCCAACGATCACTTCAGCAGCCACTTTTCCTTCTCTGGATGCCTTATGGGCCAGCATATAGCCGCCGGCCACATCACCCACTGCAAATATTCTTGAATCTGCAGTTCGTTGCTGTTCATCCACTTCGATGAATCCCCTGTCATCAACCTTAATTTTGGTCTGTTCGAGACCCAATCCTTTGCTGTTCGGTTGACGTCCGATACCCACCAGGACCCGGTCGAAGCGCTGTTCTGTTCTTTTTGACCCATCATGGATCCGAACTTTGACATTAGAGGCGGTTTCTTCCATGGAAACCACTTCGGTATTGAGATGGATCACTTCAAAGATCTCTTTAAGTCTTCGATGAAGGGGCTCGACCAGATCCAGGTCGATGCCGGCAAGGAGTTGATCGGTCAATTCAACTACGGTGATTCTGCTTCCCAGGGATGCATAAACGGTTCCGATTTCTAAACCGACATACCCTCCGCCGATTATCAAAAGCGATTCAGGTACGTCCACAAGATCGAGTGCTCCGGTGGATGTCATTATCCGTCCGTCCTTTTTGGCGGAAATGCCTGGAAAAGGTATGGGGTGGGATCCTGTTGCTACAATGGCATGACGAAACTTGATGTGGCTGATGTCTGAATCGTACACCCTTACCGAATCGGAGCTTTCAAATATGGCCCGGCCCTTAATCCACTGCACGCCCCGTCTTTCGCTGAGGGTAACCAGACCATTGGCCATCTTATCGATAACCGATCCTTTCCAATTTCGGATGCCTTCTAAATCGATTTTCGGTTTATCAAAGGTAATGCCCATTTCAGCTGCCCGCCGGGTGTCATGGATCAATTCGGCAAGATGTAGATATGTTTTAGAGGGAATACATCCCCTGAACAGGCAGACACCGCCGGGCCGCTCAGCCGTATCCACCATTGTAACTTCCATTCCGAGGTCTGCGGCCCGAAATGCGGCTGAATACCCACCCGGCCCGCCACCAATGACCAGCACTTCTGTTTCAAGTATGAGTTCGCCCATTACCATTTGTAGATATTCCCCATTTTGTTCATCAGATTATCACAAATCCCAAACCCGCCAGACAAACGGCGGGCAAGTCCAAAATCCAAAATTCCTTCACACCATGGTCATCATCAACACATCCGGATCATTGAGGGCATCCATAACCACTTTTAGAAACCGGTGGGCATCACCGCCGTCGAGCACTCTGTGGTCAATGGTGATAACCACGGGGAGAATGAGGCGGGGAACAATATCATACGTGCCCTCCCGCTTTTCAATCACCACAGGCTTCATGCGGGCAGCACCCATTCCCATAATGGCCACTTCCGGATAATTGATGATGGGTGAAAAGTGACCGCCTCCCATATGACCGACATTGCTAATGGTGAACGTACTGCCCTGCAACTCTTTAAGAGACGTTTTTCGTTGATGGGTTCGTTGAACCAGATCATTAAGTTCTATGGCAAGATCGGTGATGCTTTTTTGATCCACGTCTCGGATCACCGGAACGATCAAACCCTCCTGTGTATCCACTGCAACACCGATGTGATAATATTTTTTATAGACGATTTCTCCGGCTGCCGCATCCAGGGTTGCATTGAAATTCGGATACATCTTTAAAGCTGTAACAGCGGCCTTCAGGGCAAAGACCGTCAGTGTTAATTTTCCCCCCTTGGTTTCGGCATCGGCTTTGTGCTTTTTTCGAAATTCCTCTAACTTGGTAATATCGATTTCTGCCTGGCTGGTGACATGCGGGATTTGGCTCCAAGCAATCGCCATTTGTTTGGCCGTTGCCCTTCGAATGGAGCGAATGGGAACGCGTTCAACCGGACCCCACTTTTCAAAATCAGGCAGTGGTGGAGCATCTGTGGCTAGCGGGCGGGCTTCAACAGATATTTCTCTTTGTGCAGGAACTTCGGCGGGTGCCGGAAGTTCTCCTTTTGCTGCATGGGCTCTGACATCGTCTGCCGTTACCAAACCACCGGACCCGGTGGGCGGAACCTCATGAAGATCGACACCTAACTCCCGGGCTAACCGGCGTGTCGCCGGAGACGCGGGAACGGGTCGTTTGTCTTTTTTGATTGCCGCGGCTGGGGATATCTCTTCTGCTTCTTTTTCCGGGGTCTTTGCTTCGATGACAGATTTCTTACCCTCTCCGTTTTCAAACTTCAGGAGAACATCATCGACTTTAACCACGTCTCCCGGTTTAACCAATATTTCACTCACCGTGGCAGTAAAAGGGGAGGGAATCTCCACCGCCGCTTTATCGGTTTCAACTTCTAAAATCGGATCCCCTTCTTTCACTGGGTCTCCCACCGAAACCAGAACGGCTAGAACTTCTCCTTCATGGATTCCTTCACCCAAATCCGGTAATTTAAAGGATTTGGCCATATTTCACCTCCCATTAACTGTTCAACATGTTGTGGACTGAACGGACGATCCTTTGTGCACTGGGAATATAGCTCTTTTCCCTGCTGAACAGAGGAATTATTATATCAAATCCGGTTATACGTGAAATAGGCGCTTCAAGATAATAAAATGCTTTTTCCATGATACGGGATACAATTTCAGCTCCAGGGCCGAAACTGGTCGGCGCTTCATGAATAACAGCGGCACGTCCTGTTTTACGCACCGATTCCACGAAACGGTCATCATCCAGCGGGGATATGGTGAGCAAATCGATGACTTCCGCTTGGATTCCTGATTGATCTTCGAGCTCCTGTGCCGCCTCCAGTGTTGGACGCATCATGGCGCCATAGGATATCAATGTGACATCTTTTCCTTTCCGAACGATTTGGGATTGACCGATGGGTAAGGTTTCTTCTTCTTCGGGGACTTCTTCCCGAAACGCACGATAAAGCGCTTTCGCTTCGTAGAAGATTACCGGATCCGGATCCCGAATCGCACTGACGAGAAGCGCTCTGGCGTTTCGTGGACCGGACGGTATAACCATTTTAAGCCCCGGCATATGTGCCCAGAAGGCTTCACGACTTTCCGAATGGTGTTCCAGTGCCCGAACGCCACCTCCGTATGGTGTTCGCAGCACCATGGGCACATGAAATCGACCCTGCGATCGCCACCTCAGGCGGGATGCATGGCTTTCGATCTGATGTAAGTTGAGATAAGAAAAGCCGGAGAATTGAATTTCACAAACCGGTTTAAGACCGTATAATGCCATCCCGATGGACATGCCGACAATGCCGGATTCCGCCAAAGGTGTGTCCAGAACCCTTTGATCGCCGAACGAATTGATGAGTCCGTCGGTTGCTCTAAACACCCCGCCGTCCACGCCCACATCTTCGCCCAGCACGATGACACTGTCATCTTTATCCATCTCTTGATGCAAAGCCAAATTCAGCGCCTGAATCATGGTCATTTTAGCCATCATGATCCTCCTTTCCCAACTCCGATAATTCCCGGGCGAGTTTCTCTTTCTGGTTCATCAAATGGGGCGGAAGCTCGTGATAGGCATGTTCGAACATATCCATGGGGTTGCCCAATGACTTCATCTTTTCTTCTGATCGGTCCACGGCATCTTGAATTTCTTTTTCGACTTCCTTTTCTATTGCTTCTATTTTTTCTTTCGTTAGCAATTCCTTGGACAATAAATATTTCTGAAACCGAACGAGGGGGTCCTTTTTAATCCATTGTTCGACTTCCTTATCGGTTCGGTACCGTTTCGGATCATCGGCGGTGGTGTGCATCGCCACCCGGTAGGTCACACATTCGATGAGGGTCGCCCCTTCACCCGATCGGGCCCGATGAACCGCTTCTTCTGCAGCAGCATAGACCGCAAGGATATCATTTCCATCAACCTGGATTCCATGAATACCGTATGCCAATGCCTTCTGGGCAATGGTTTTTGATCGCGTCTGTTTGGATAGCGGAATGGAAATGGCCCAGTGATTGTTTTGACAAATGAAAATAACCGGGAGCTGAAAGACACCGGCAAAATTCAAACCCTCATGAAAATCACCTTCCGAGGTTCCGCCGTCTCCGAAAAAGGTCATGACCACATCATCTTTTTTCCGGTATTTAATGGCCCAGGCCAACCCCACTGCATGGAGCACTTGGGAGGCAACTGGAATAGATATGGGAAGATCGTTCCGTTCCGCCTCGATTGCGCTTCCTTCACTAAAACCGTTATTATAAAGGATAACACTTTCCATTGTGCGCCCCCGCCATAATTCAGCAGGGGTCTCTCTGAATGAAGGCACCATCCAGTCCGAGGGACGAAGTAAAGCGACCGCCCCTAAATGAGCAGCCTCTTGACCTTTGACCGGGGGGAATGTTCCGATACGACCTTGACGCTGCAGGCTTAAAAGACGTTCGTCAAATCGTCGCCCCAAGAGAACAGCTTTGTGCAGTTTGAGTAAAAGTTCTTCAGGAATGTCCGGTTCCAGGTTCTTATCGAGTTTTCCCTTATCATCCAATATGGAAAGATAATCGATATTGGTTGGTATTCTTATTCGTTTACGAGGCATGATTAACCTCCCATTGTTAAACTTCAGATAACTGAACGATAGGCTAGTAATGATACTGTCGTAATAACTGCCCTTTCATTTCAAATAATGTATTAAATAAGACGCCTGATCGTCCCTTGAATATTTCGAGTTAAACATAAGTACGGTGGAGATGGTGTGCAACTCTTACCTTGCCACCCTTGGAATCGTGAATATCTTTTTCTTAGATTGCATCTAATCAGACAGTCACACGCGCACGAATCGGATCACCTCCAAAGCCTATCTCTGCAAGCCACTTGGCTTTTGTAGATAACCAGGTAAGTTTAATTGTCAATGAGGATTTAAATTTTTACGAGGTGTTTGAATAAGGTGTGAGCTTTTCTGCTGCCCCAATCTCTCGGCCCAAGAGCCCTTGCGATGATATTTCCATTTTTATCCAGTATGAAGGTTGTGGGAATAGAGTTGATACCGAATTTTTTTCCGGCCTCCCCCCGGGGATCTAAAAGTGCGGAAAAGGACAATCGCTTTTCCTTGAAAAAATCCTTTACCTGACCCGGCGATTCTTTAATGCTCACTGCAATCATCTTAAACGGCTCGGTTTTATACCGGTTATACAGTTTTTGCATGGAGGGCATTTCATTACGACAGGGAGGGCACCATGAGGCCCAAAAATTCAGAAACACGATGGCGCCCTTATAGTCGGTAAGTTTGACGGGGTTTTGGTTCAAGTCGAACAGAACAATGTCTTCTACCTGCGGAGTGAAGGGAGGTTTATAAAAACCAAAGGTTTTCAGAAGATTTTCAAGTTCTCTGTTGCTTGCAGGAGTAACTTTAGAATCCCTCGTATTTGACGGATAAAAATGGAATACTCCCAATACGATTATGAGGACAGAAATAGTAAGGATGGCAATCCGGCTTATTTTCATTTGAATTTTATGTCTTCTTCAAGTCTTCAAATGCCCGTATTTTTCATCAACCGCTTTAACAACTTGATCAATAGTTAAACCCTGCTTAAGTTTGTTGCGGATGAAGTTTTTCTCCTCCACAGCACCCTTGGGCATATCGCAGGTACACTCGTCAAGCGGAAGTTCACCACAACCGCCGCATGCGCATCTGAATCGGGAAGCCACAAGCTGAACCCTTGCATCATTGTTGACAATATCCGGCGATTGAGTCGAAGCATTTTGATTAATATTAACAGGAGCGCCGTTGTTTACAAAAACTATTTTTGCAATCAAGCCCGCAGATATGATCAGCGCAACCACCGAGACGATAACCCATCCCATCTGGGTCGAGCCGGCCTTGACACCCGCAACCGTATTTTTGTTCTTTTTTTTCTTACCCATTTTTTTTACTCCTTATATTTAATACCGCAATCGGTTTCATTGGACCAGGCATCCGTCGGATACCTGCATCATTCGTCGGGCATATTTGGCACAATCCGGACTGTGGGTAACCATAATAATGGTCATTCCTTTTTGGTTCAGCCCCTGGAGCAGTTCCATAATTTCTGTAGATGTTTTGGTGTCCAAATTGCCTGTGGGTTCATCTGCCAGCAATACAGGCGGTTCATTTACAATCGCTCGCGCAACAGCTACCCTTTCCTTCTCACCGCCCGAGATCTGGCTGGGAAGTCGGTCTTCCTTTCCTGCCAGACCCACCCACGACAGCGCCTTCTCCGCCATGGACCGCTTCTCCTTTTTCCGCATTTTAATGGTCGTTAAGGGAAGCATCACATTTTCTACAACGGTCAGGTAGGAAACAAGGTGAAAGCTCTGAAAAACGAAACCCAGAAACTCCCGGCGAAAATCTGCCTGCTTTTCCGGATTAAGACTATAGATGTCGATATCGTCAACCTTGTAACTTCCGGTTGTGGGAGCGTTCATCGCCCCCATGATGGACAAAAGCGTCGACTTGCCCGCCCCCGATTCTCCCATCATGCTGACAAATTCACCGGATTCGATTCCAAAACTTATGCCTTGGATGGCTGAAACTTCCGCCTCCCCTTTACCGAATGTTTTAATAAGATTCTCTGCTTCAATGTAGCTCATGGTATACCTCCAAACCCGGACAAGCCGGTTGTAGCGAAGCGTAAATCCCGCTTTATCGGGAAATTGA
>CAYSUA010000345.1:0-6873 GCA_964433795.1 uncultured Desulfobacteraceae bacterium
AATTTTGATGTTAAAGCGGCTGCCTTCAATGATATCGACCTTATATCCTAATCGCTCCACGAGCAGGGCATCGTCTGTTCCCCGGATCCCGTCTGCCCTGGCTTTGTCATGAGCTTCTTTGATGATGGCATATTGAAAGGCCTGGGGAGTTTGGGCCGTCCATAAGGTATTCCGGTCCAGGGTTTCCTCAATAAAACCTTCTGAATTCACCCTTTTCACTGTATCGGATGCCGGCATACCGAGTATGCAGGCGCCCTTGGCGGCAGCGGTTTTCACACATGCCGCCAGCACATCGACATTGACGAACGGCCTGACACCGTCATGGATTACCGCAATGCCATGAAGATCTTTCACGGCCGATAGCCCGTTGTATACGGAATCCTGTCTTTCCGGCCCACCGGCAACAAGTTCCAGTCTTTTTTTTACGTCTACCGATGTGAGGATATGTTTCCGGCAGTAGTCAAAATCCTGTTCCGGAATCACCAAAAGGATGTCATCAATGATCTCACACGAATCAAAAGCTTTGAGCGTATGACTGATAATTGGAAGCCCCATCATGGGCAGATACTGCTTCCGATCCTTTTGATTCATGCGGATGCCTTTTCCGGCGGCAACGATAATCCCTGTGTTCATATACATCGAACCAATTTATTATTACGATTAAAATGAACGGTTCTATAACCGAAAAGCAGGTTAAACCGGTGGGGAGCTATTAATTCCAAGTATTTTTACCATACCAATAATCTATATGAAGTAAACAATCTGGTTAACTTAAACGCTAGGTTATCTCAAGTATGTTAATTCCTTGGGCAGCGGAACCCCTTTGCCCATGGTGTCTTCACCATAATTGACACCGGAGAGAATTTCGATATCCTTTAGCGCCCGGGTATCTCCTTCGAAGATAACCTGATTAATGTTCTCCTTTTGAATCTTTCCTCCGGCCCATTGGATGTCGAGCACACTGCTGGCGTCAAACCGGTCCTCCACCACCACCAGTTCCACCTGACCCCCGTAATACTGGACAATTTTAGCCACCAGCAGGCTCGGCCTTGCATGAAACCCGAGTTTTACCGGTACCCCGACAGATATGGAACCCCGTTCGATGTTCTTGTTGAGGATACTTCGGGCCAACTCTTTTCCGGTGTTTAAATAATGGCAAACGTAGAACAGCCCATAATTTATGGTTCGATCCAACAACGCTTTGGGATCGATCAATAAAGATAATCGCTTCTGCACGGTTTTATAAATATTCTTGTAACCGGCTTCATGGAGGTGGCGTTCATAGAAATGGAGCAGCCGCCCCATGATCTGAAGCAGATGAAATACCGCGGAAAAGTATCCCCGGAGTTGTTTGAGTTCTCGATTCCCGAACCGGTACCCTCCGTGTATCACATACGTATCGAAAGAAGATTGAAGATTATGCACCACCATTTCAAACCGGCGGACTTCAACTTCGTTGATGACTTGCGGCACGATGGTAAGAATTTCTTCAGCACCATAAGGATCATAAAATCTGTATTGATCAAAATTTCCGGCGATGCTCAAAAATTCACTGGCAATTTTTACAATGTTTTTTTTCTGCAGATCCTTGTTATCGTCATCGATGTTAACCTTCAGCATCTCGGTAGTTGTGATGCCCGGAAAACCGCTGGAATCATAATTTTCATCGGGAATCGGTATCTTCAGCCGCTTTGCTTCCTTGATGATGACCGGCGCCAGCTTCATCAATGCCGTTTTCAATAATTCGTGGGTAGCATTTCCTTCTTTTTCAAAACCAATGGAATCTCCGAGTTCGTAAAAATCGAGCCGCGTGGTGATATGGCGTTGAGAGTATCCGCCTAAACTCAAATGCCGTACGGCTGCGGACAATTCCCTGT
This sequence comes from uncultured Desulfobacteraceae bacterium, assembly GCA_964433795.1. GTDB lineage: Bacteria > Desulfobacterota > Desulfobacteria > Desulfobacterales > SURF-15 > DUZK01. Next base: position 1,878 of record CAYSUA010000345.1, read on the forward strand.
AGAAATACCAGTTCTTATTGTTTTTTGCCCCGTGGAAATCGAGAAAGTCTTCCAGCAACTGGGACGATGAAATGAAGGTGGTGTAAAGCTTTTTTGTAAAAACATGCTCAGGCGTGTCTGCGTTCAGAATATATTTGCAGCATTTCAGGTAGTCATGGGAGAATATTTTGACCCTTTCTGAAAAAGAAATATCGCATGCGGACGGTGCGGCTTCCATAATCTCAAATCTCTTACCATTTTAATTCATACGAAAAACGGCCAGAGTCGCCCATAAGCCGAATTTTGTCCCCGGTTCGAGTTACCCCGAACCGGGTAACGATCATTCATCTGTGGATGCCGGTTGCCCGACACCTCTTGCGACCTACCCTGGAGCTCGAACGGGCCGCCCTCAAACGCTCCTCTATTCGGTCTTGCACCGGGTGGGGTTTACATAGCTTCTCCGGTCACCCGAAGAACTGGTGCGCTCTTACCGCACCGTTTCACCCTTACCCTGAAGATATCTCCCCTTTTCAAGGAAGACGCTCCAAGGCGGTATACTTTCTGTTGCACTTTCCTTCACGTCACCGTGACTCCACGTTATGGAGCACCCTGCCCTGCGGTGTTCGGACTTTCCTCCGGACCATGGATTGATCCAGCGATCGTTTGGACGACTCTAACCGCTATGTTTTAATGGTATTTTTCCTCCGGCATCTACCTAATCCGGACAAGCCGGAAAAGTTACAAGTGAACTAAAGTTTGAAGTGCCTAAAGTTAAGGTTTCGTCTTGCTCTATCTTGTTTTATAAAAATGACAGAATTCCACAACTTTAGGCATTTCAGGCACTTTTAATTTTAGGCACTTCTTTAAGCAGCTTCTTCAATTCTCTTGCTTCGCCCTCGCTGTACAAACCAGACCAACGCCAATAGCGCCAGCGCCGGAATGAACATGATCTGTTTCGGCAGCCTCTTTGTCGGCACTTGAATGTTCAGGATTTCCTGGTCAAAGTCGATCCCGGCTTTTTCCGCCGCACTTGAAAAGACCACATTGTCAATCAGTGTTTTGCCCTCTTCGGTGCGTGTTTCAAGCCCGATTGCGGCCAATCTCTCAGCAGCGGCACCTTCGTTCCCCACCGGCAGCATTACAATCTTGGTGAATTCACTCCCGTCATCTTTTTCGCCCTTGAGCATTAACCGCAATAGAGAGCCGGGTTCCATATCTCCCACCATCTGCTCGAGTTTTCCGGGCGGCTCTTCTGAAAGCGGCGGAAACACCTTGTCCCACCAGAAACCGGGGCGAAACAGTGTAAATGCGATGAGCAAAAGTGCAACCATTTCCCAGATACGATTTTTGGTCAGAAAGAATCCCTGGGTGGCCGCGGCAAATACCAGCATGGCGATGATAGCGGTCACGATCACAACAATCAGATGGAACCAGTTGGCGACCCCGATGATCAAAAGCTCGGTATTGAAGATGAAGAGAAACGGCAAAATTGCGGTTCGGATGTCGTAGGCAAATCCCTGGATACCGGTACGGATCGGATCACCGCCGGATATGCCGGCTGCAGCAAAAGCCGCCAGACCCACCGGTGGCGTGTCATCCGCCAGGATGCCGAAGTAGAAGACAAAAAGATGCACCGCAACGAGCGGTACGATCAGACCGGCCTGGGCCCCCAGGTCGACGATAACCGGCGCCATCAAGGTGGAAACCACGATATAGTTGGCAGTTGTCGGCAACCCCATTCCCAAAATAAGGCTGATAACTGCTGTAAAAAACAGAATCAACATCAGATTCCCGCCCGAGATGAACTCGACGAATTCGGTCATCACAAGCCCGATTCCGGTCAGGGTTACCGTCCCGACGACGATACCGGCCGCAGCAGTCGCCACACCGATACCGATCATATTTCTGGCGCCTGAGACCAAACCCTCAACCAGCTCATCAAACCCGCGCTTAAAGGAGGACTCATCCCCCTTCATTTTGCGAAAAACGCCTTTGATAGGCCGTTGTGTGACGACAATGAAAATCAACAGCACGGTCGCCCAAAATGCAGAGAGCGAAGGTGAAAGCCGTTCCACCGTCAGGCACCACATCAACACCACCACGGGCAGCAGGAAGTAATATCCGGCCTGGGCAGTCGATTTCAACTCCGGTAGCTCATCAATATCATGGCTGGTATCGAGATCAGGCACCTTGCAGGCATATGCGAGAAGCAAGAGGTAAGAAGCAAAAAGCAGTATCGAGACGATATATATGGTGGCGCCGCCCGCCACGTTCTTAATCCAACCGATCCCGTAATAGGTTACACCCGCCATTATGATCAAAAACAGAATGGTCAATACAAATGAGAGCAGCTTCTGTGCCCACGTTTTGGTAACCGGCTTGTCCATTCCCTTCAGGTTCATCTTGCAGGCTTCGAGGTGGACAATATATACGAGCGCAATGTATGAGATGATAGCCGGTAAAAAGGCGTGTTTGATCACCTCTATATAGGAGATGCCGACATACTCGACCATCAGAAACGCCGCAGCGCCCATAACCGGCGGCGTTAATTGGCCATTGGTCGAGGCTGCGACTTCAACCGCCCCGGCTTTTTCAGACGAAAACCCGACTTTCTTCATCAAGGGAATCGTAAATGTTCCGGTGGTGACCACATTGGCAATGGAGGACCCCGATATCAGTCCGGTCATCCCGGATGATACCACCGCCGCCTTGGCCGGTCCGCCGCGAAGATGGCCGAGCCCGGCAAACGCGACGCGAATAAAGTAGTTGCCAGCGCCGGCCGATTCCAGCAGCGAGCCGAACAACACAAACATAAATACCATTCCGTTGGATACCCCAAGGGCAACCCCAAAAACACCCTCGGTGGCCAGCCAGTAGTGGGACATCCCCTTAACCAGGCTGGCGCCTTTGTGCGCAATGACCTCCGGCATATAGGGTCCGGCAAAGGTGTAGAGAATAAACACGGAAGCGACAACCATCAACGGCGGACCGAGTGCGCGGCGCGTTGCCTCCAGCAGCAGAATCAGGCCGACAACAGAGACGATCAGGTCCAACCGGGTCGGAATGCCCGGGCGATCGGATAATTCCGTATAGAAAATATATAAATACGCGGCACAAAACGCACCAACCAGCGCCAAACCCCAGTCCTGAATCGGGATATAGCCTCTTGGCGATGATTTGAAAGCGGGATAAGCCGTATAGGCCAGAAAAATTGCGAAAGCAAGGTGGATCGCTCTTGCCTCCGTATCGTTCAGAACAAAAATATTGAACATAAACGGTAGGGGAGATGCATACCAGAGCTGAAAAAGCGTCCAGATCAGGGGTATAAAAAATAGGAGCTGTTTCGGAATCGCACCGGTTGGATTACGGGCGCCCGTATCCGCCTCTGCAATCATCTCCTGAAGGTCCGCTTCAGATACCGGGGTATTTGTCGGTTCGGCCATTGCGATGATTCCTCCTTTGCGAATAATATCTATAAGTTAAAAGAAGGTTTTCTGCCGGAGGAACTATTTAAAATAACCAAGAATAAAGAAAAAGTGCACCGCTAAAGCAGCGCACTTTTTCTCATCAGTTTGTAATTACATCAAACCCGCTTCTTTATAGTATTTCACAGCGCCTCTGTGCAACGGTGCAGAGAGCCCATCCTTAATCATCTCTTCTTTTTTCAATACCCTAAAGGCCGGATGAAGCTTCTTGAACTGGTCAAAGTTTTCGAAAACAGCCTTAACCACGTTGTAGATTACTTCTTCGGGTACTTTAGCCGAAGAAACAAAAGTTGCACCGACACCGAACGTCTGGGTATCGCCGGCGGTTCCGCGATACATTCCGCCGGGAATGGTCGCGATTCGGTAGTAGTCGTTGTCTTTAGCCAGTTTGTCAATCTCGGGACCGGTTACCGGTACAATAATCGAGTCGCAGGTGGTGGTCGCCTCTTTGATGGAGCCGCTTGGATGTCCCACAGTGAATACCATTGCATCGATCTTGTTATCGCACAGCGCTTTGGACTGCTCGGCGGACTTTAGCTCGGAAGCCAGTTTAAAATCAGCCTTGGTCCAGCCCAATGCCTTCATCACCACTTCCATGGTGCCGCGCTGACCGGAACCGGGATTGCCGATGTTGACGCGTTTACCCTTGAGGTCTTTGAAGTTTTTAATTCCGGAATCGGCCCGGGCAACCACCGTAAACGGTTCGGGATGAACCGAGAATACGGCGCGCAGATCCTTATTCGCACCCCTGTCTTTGAACTTGCTGGTACCATTATAGGCGTGGTACTGCCAGTCAGACTGGGCAACACCCATATCCAACTCGCCGGCGGCAATGGTGTTCAGGTTATAGACAGATCCGGCGGTGCTTTCTACTGAGCAGCGAATCCCGTGCACTTTCCTGCCCTTGTTAACCAGGCGGCAGATGGCACCCCCGGTGGGGTAATACACACCGGTTACCCCTCCGGTTCCGATGGTGACAAAACGGGTTTCGGCTTGGACGTTTACCGGCCCAGTCAATACAATAATACTCAGCACAAAAAATATTCCGGCTACCAATACGAGCGTCTTTTTCATTGCAAACCTCCTTTTTGGGAATTCGGTTTAAAGCACACGTTCAAAATAGTTTTAGTTTTGAACTCAATTTATCTCTATCTGAAGTTAGGTTATCCCCCCTTTCTTTATGGTTAAGATTAATCCAACAAAAACGAACACCTCAATCCTTAGCGTTTCTTCTGTTTGGAATTCATCGCATCAACCCGACTTCTTTGTAATATTTCATGGCTCCCGGATGCAGCCTTTTGAAATCTTCCAGGTTGTAAAATATCTCTTTTGTTATGGTATATACGATGTCATCCGACACTTTTCCGCTGGTGCAGAAGGTAGCATTCACAGCAAAGGTATTGATGTTATCTTTGTTGCCGACCAATGGTTAGAATTCAATGGGAATATATGCCTTCGTATAAAAAGGCCACCGAACTTAGCTAGTGTCCGTCCGCTAATGTCTAAGCATCTGTAAATATTAAATATAGTTC
>CAYSUA010000346.1:0-3529 GCA_964433795.1 uncultured Desulfobacteraceae bacterium
CAGTTTCCAGTTACCCTTATAGACGCCGCCTTCCCAGTCGCCGTACATGGGATTCGGAAGAACAATGAACTTCGAGCCGAATTGACCCTTTACTTGATCAACAGCGGCTGCACGGTCGTCTAAGCTCTTTTTCCTGAAAAGGTTATCAAAATCGTTTAAGTTGTCTCCCATCATTAAGACGATTCGGTGTTCTTTCCGTACGATCTCTCTTCTCGGTTCTTTATTTGAGGTTTTTTCTCGCAACAGCATATGATCGTCTGTGACCTGAGGAAATTCCAGGGCTTTCAGGTTATTCATGGTGCCTTCTTTGTATTTCATCTTTCGGTTAGAAATATAAAATACGTCCCCGCCCTTGCTGACCACATATTTCAGAAAATCGACTGCTCCGGGAAGGGCTTTTGCTATACCGGCATTGCACCAATCCCCCCAGCCGGTGGGATAACCGAAGTTGTTATCGACTATTCCGGCTTCATAGGGGCTGTTATCCAAAACCGTTTCATCAATGTCCACGGCCACCGCTCTTTTCTTTCCGGATGCACCTTTTTGAAGGTCCAGATCGAAAATCAGTTTTGCTACATTAAACGCCTGGTAAGAGAGGGCCCGGACTTCCGCAGATCTCTGATACCATACGGTTCCCAATACGAGCTGCTCATTGAGATCTTTGACGGTGTAATCCTGAGCGCGCGCGCTTCCCGTAAGGAAAACAGTAAAAAACCCTACTCCCACCAGAAGAACCAACAATAAATTCTTAAAACCCCTTTTTCTCATGCGACACCTCCTTTTGATTGATTGGTTTCACACACCTGCCTCTCCCATGAAGGTTTTGAAGCTGCTTTGGAGTCGATGGGTGCATTCGATTACGCGGTTGAATACTTGTAATCTATACATGCTTTGAGGGGTAGAAAATGTCAAGTTAAATGAACCCTATTGTTGATTCCAGAACGATGAGTCAATTCTCTCTAATCCCACATCATTATTGATTTAACACCACCTTGGCATGTTTTTTATACAACCATAGGGTGAGTTGACATCGAATTATTATGCGATAATAACGCAATATATTGATATTTTTTATTGACAAGTGTCAATATGTTGTAATAAAGGGGCTGAAATCAGCGAGTTTATACTTTGAATTTCATTGCTTCACCATACTTTGTCAATTGCGATATACTTTACTGGATCATGTATCGGAGCTGGGGGCTGATTTTTCTAACTCTGGAACTGGAGGCGGGACGGAAGTGGAAATATGCGGAAGAAGCGGATAAGGATCGGATTTGTATCGACAAGGTTTGCGGGTACTGACGGGGTAACATTAGAATCGAGTAAATGGGCGGATGTTCTGGAACAGAACGGGCACCAGTGTTTCTGGTTTGCCGGCAAGCTCGATGGTGAAAGGGACAAACGGTTTTTCGTTCCGGAAGCTTTTTTTCAGGAAGAAAGAAACCGCCTGATCAATGAACAGATTTTCGGCAAAACAGGAAGAACGGCTTCGGTAACTCAGGAAATTCACGATCTGAGATTGTTTCTAAAAACCAAACTCTATGATTTTATCCACCAGTTTAAAATCGATCTTTTAATTGCGGAAAATGCGCTGGCCATTCCCTTGCATGTCCCACTGGGGCTGGCCCTTACTGAAACCATTGCAGAGACACAGGTTCCCACCATTGCCCATCACCACGATTTTCAGTGGGAACGGGTCCGCTTCTCGGTAAACGCAGTGAGTGATTATATCAGCATGGCCTTCCCCCCGCATTTACCGAATATTGCTCACGTGGTGATCAATTCAGAAGCGCAACAACAACTCGCCCACCGAACCGGAATATCTTCTGTTGTTATTCCCAATGTATTGAATTTTGAAAACCCGCCCCCCGTAGATTCCAACGGGATCAAGGTTTTCAGGAAATCCATGGGGCTGGCAACAGATGATCGGATGATATTGCAACCCACCCGGATTATTAAACGCAAAGGCATTGAATGGGCCATCGAATTGGTGCAGGCACTGAAAGGTCTCCAATGCAAACTGGTCGTTTCCCATGAGGCAGGTGATGAGGGCTATGAATATGCTCAATGGCTTGAAGAGTATGCGTGTGAGCATGATGTAGACCTTAGAATCATAAAAACCTGCAATGGAAAATCGGGCAGGGAAACTGAAAATCGTCAGAAACACATCTCCTTGTGGGATGTGTACCCTTTTGCAGATTTTATCACTTACCCGAGCTTGTATGAAGGTTTCGGGAATGCTTTTCTGGAAGCCATTTATTTCAAAAAGCCGATGCTGGTCAATCGATATGCGACATTTGTCAGAGACATAGAACCTCAGGGATTTGACTTGGCCGTAATGGACGGATTCCTGTCCAAGAGTACAGTTCAAGTTGTCTCTGAAATTTTGTGTTCGCAGGATCGGAAAGAGAGAATGGTTAATCATAATTTTGGCATTGCATCAAAACATTTTTCTTACGGCGTATTACGGTATCATCTAAATACCATCTTGAATCGATTTTTCGGCGACAAGGTCCGGCGACTTACCGTCAAATCCGTCCCCGGAAAAGAACAAACAAAAACATCCCCGGATTTTGCTCATATGCAATACAGACTGTTTGACAGTCTGGATTGCCAGGATGCCGGCTTGGAATCCAACCCGAACTGATCCCCTGAAACCCTTCCCAATCATTTTGCGTATAATACGATATGCCTAAATTCCAAATGCGGTTACCCTGCCTCTGAAATTGAAACAGATTGACACCTTTTCCATAAACCGATAGGCTGCACGACACCCTCTTTCACATAAGATTGAGACTAGACACAGAGGGTTTAAGTATCCAGCCCACCACAAATAACAAAACTGACCCGCGGGGAATTAATGGATACCCAGAAACTTTCTAAATTCTTTTCTATCAAGGCGAACAGCATTCTATACCGGCTTAAGCTATCTTTCGGTCTCTTTTTGCTGACGCCGCTGATCGGTTTTTTTCTAATCAGCCTCCGTTTTAAAATCATAGAGAGCAAGGAATCGTATTATTTCATACTTGCAATTTTGGTATTTTCTCTTTTCGGGTACATTATCATTCGCCAGATTTTCGAAGGTGTCGACAAGGTTGCCAAAACCATGACCAAAGAAATGGCGGATCAATGTGAGATCGGGGGAACAGCCGGCGATGAGCTTGAAGAGATCGAAAACACCTTCAAGGCCATGCACCAGAGCATGTCCCAAACCAGTGCGGCTCTGGAAAGACGCATGGTTGAAAGCGAGGCATTAAGGGAGTTGAATCACATCTCTTTTACCTATCTTGATGAGCAGACACTGTTGAATCGATCCCTCGAACGGGCTGCGGAAGCGACTCAAAGCGTAGGCGGCGTATGGCTCAGTCTCGAAAAACAGGGGCAGCGGGCTTTTATAACCTGCCGGGCTAAAACCGGAAAGGAAATCCTCCTTGCCGAAGCCGAGAACATGCCGCTTTCAGAACATCCCGGCCGTATTGCTTTGGAATCGTCCAGGGCCATGCTGATTAGAGCATCCGATGATTCTGAG
>CAYSUA010000346.1:3539-6861 GCA_964433795.1 uncultured Desulfobacteraceae bacterium
GCAGAATTATATCGGAGAAGACCGGCCAAATAGCTGTGATCCCCATGACCCAGGATGGATTTACAGGAATGGCCGTGATGTTGAGCGAGGAATCAGACGGATGGTCCGATGAAGTTTTAAACTTCCTGACATCGTATTTTAGCTCTATGGCCAATGCATTACAGATTCAGGCTTTGGGGCTGAGGGAGCAGGAAACGGCGGAAGACCTTAAAACCGTCCTCTATATCATAAAATCGATAAACTCCGGCTTGATGGAAAATGAAATGCTTCTGGCCATCGGCAAGAAGCTTAACGAGGTGATACCGCATCAATGGATCGGGTTGGCACTGGTAGAAGATGACAATGACGAACTTGCCCTTTCTTACTCCACCCATAAGGATATTGTCGATGTTCCCCTTGATCTCGTATTTCCTGAAACCAATTCCCTGTTTCAAACCGCAAAGCGGGCAAAGGGCATTATTGCGGTACCGGACTTGGCAAAGGAGCAGAACCAATTCGAACGGATTCTGTGGGGCAAACTCAACCTCAGGTCATGTGTTCTTGCCGGCTTACATTTTAAAGGGGAATCCATCGGCGTTGTTTGCCTGGCCAGCACTGAAACCGATGCCTTCCAAGTCTCACATGAACGTATTTTTTCAATGATCGCAGATGGGCTATCGCTGGCCATCGAGCAAGCCAGATTGCTCCGAAATGCAATGGAAAAATCAGGAGAACTTGAATTATTAAACCAGGTGGGCCGCACCCTCACTTCCTCTACCTTCAACCTGGACCGGGTGCTGACCCATACCATTGAAATGATGTCCAAACTCATCAATGTGGAAGCAGGCTCATTGCTGCTCCTCAGGGGTGATGAACTGGTGTTCAAGGTTGCCATTGGCGCGGCAGGGGATTCACTGAAGGGGCTTCGCATAAAAATGGGGAAGGGAATTGTGGGCTGGGTGGCTTCAACCGGCCAACCCATATTGGTACGGGATACAACTTCGGATCCCCGCTTTTATCAGGAAATGGATAATCAAACCGGTTTTATCACCAGAAATCTTCTTTGCATCCCGATGATTGTGAGGGGACGCACCATCGGAGTGATTGAATTGCTTAATAAGACCAGGGGCACCTTTACGGATGAAGATTTGAAAGTTCTTCAGTCCGTTGCCGCATCCGCAGCCATTGCCATAGAAAATGCCCGTTTATATTCCGGCTCCGTAAACATGGCGAAAAAAGAGCGTTTGATCCGAAATATTTTCCAGAAGTACGTTCCGGAAGAAGTCGCCGTGGAAGTTTTAGGCAAAGGAGAACGGGACCTAATTACCCTGGGAGAGCGTCGACTGGTAACGTTACTGAATATCGACATTCGGGGATATTCCCAGATGTCCAAGCGGGTCTCTCCTGAAAATGTGGTGGGGGTGCTGAATTACTTTTTCATGCATATGGGCGGCATCGTATTGAAGCATAAAGGCATTCTGGATAAGTATCTTGGGGATGGTCTTCTGGCAATCTTCGGTGCACCGGTTGCCACCCGGAATCCTGCTTTAGACGCTGTACATGCTGCCATCGAAATGGGTGAAAAAATGGAACTGGTCAATAAATTTGCTCAGTCGCGATACAGGGTTTCCCTGAACATGGGGATTAGTATCAGCACCGGTGAAGCGATTGTGGGAAATATCGGTTTTGAGAAAAAAATGGATTATACGGCCATTGGTGGAGTTGTGAATGATACCTTCCGACTCCAGCAGCTCACCAAGGAGAAGCCCAACTCCATACTTGTCAGTGAGTCGACATTCAAGAAAGTTGAACCGTTTGTTCAATTCCGATCCATGGGTGAAAAGGCGCTGGGTATCGACGAGGGCCGTATGCAGATATACGAAATCATCGGGAAAAAAGAGATGTCTGATATCGATTTCATGATCCAGCAGACGAAAATGAAAGAGAAAGAATCCCCAAAAGAGAAGGCGAAAGCACCTTTAAAGGACAAGGAGAAAGCATGAGGATCGAAGCCAATAATATTCACAACAATTACGAACTCTCCGGAAAAGAGGATTCACCGGTTGTGATGTTAAGCCATTCTTTGGCATGCAGCCTGGTGATGTGGAATCCGCAGATGGATATTCTACAGTCTCATTTCAGGGTATTACGTTACGATACCCGCGGTCATGGCGCCAGTGATGCGCCCGAAGGCGCCTATACACTGGATATGCTCGGAAAAGATGCCCTGGCACTATTGGATGCGCTTGAGATTGAAACCGTGCATTTTGTCGGGTTGTCCATGGGAGGAATGATCGGGCAATGTCTTGCCCTGCATCACAAGGATCGGATAAAAAGTCTTACGCTTTGCGACACCGCAGCCGTTGTTCCGGATGAGGCTCAACCCATATGGGATGAGCGGATCGCAGCAGTCAGGAATGAAGGCATGCAAACCCTGGTTCAGGAAACACTGGAACGATGGTTTACACAGCCGTATCTGAAATTAAACCCACCCGAAGTAGAATTGATTAGGAGCCAGGTCATTTCCACACCGGTTGCCGGTTTTATCGGCTGCTGCGAAGCGATTCGTCGTCTCGATTACCTGAAGCATCTCTCTGAATTAACGCTTCCCACGTTAATCATTGTGGGCGAGGAAGACCCCGGAACACCGGTCGCCGCATCAGAAGCCATGCAAGCACAGATCGAAGGGTCAAAACTGGTGGTGCTGCCGTCCGCCGCCCATTTGTCCAACATTGAGCAGGCAGAAGACTTTAACAAGGCTTTAATCGATTTTCTGCCGAAGCAATAGTGTGTATCTGAATCGGCTTTTATTTTTGTCATCGTTTAATAGCGTTTTTTTTGTGCAGCTGCGTTACTTTTCTGCCCCTCAAGTATGTTTTTCATCCGATTCCGTTCGGCCTTCGCCTTCCTGAGCATTTCTTCCAATTCAGGACGCTTGCCCCTGGGAGATTCTTGGATTTGCTTTTCAATCTTATCTACTTCTTGCTGAAGGAGATAAAGCTCTTTTGCAATCATTCGAATGGACATGATACATCCTAACCGTTCACGGGTTCAGGGTTCAACGTTTACCCGCCTTTGGCGGCGCCGTAGGCGACCAGGGTTCAGAGGTTGTCTGTTCACCGAATATCTGACCATTATCAAGTAGACACCGGCCACTCTTACCACTCTGTAGAATTCGTTGGAGACGCCGAGAACACTGAAAACCGTCAGAAGCTTCGCTTCAAATCATTTAAAGCGCGTTGCTGGAAATATTAACGGAAAAACACAAAGAGTGCAAAAATTAAAAAAAATTACAATATTTGTATCAACAGTAAATCGCTGAGAAAGAGGTTGAAAGAAGCGG
>CAYSUA010000347.1:0-6860 GCA_964433795.1 uncultured Desulfobacteraceae bacterium
TTGGCACAGACTTCGGTGCTGAGCAGGCAACGGTAAGCCCGGCCCGGAGAGAGCTCACGCAGATCCAAATTCGTGTGAGTGCAGTCAGCGAAGGCGTATTGGCAACGGTTGCGAAAAGTGCAACCGGTCAGCTCACCGATGGGTGTTGGCACCAAACCCGGAATTGAACCCAGATGTTCTCCCGGTTTAGTCCGCCCGGGGATGGGAATACAGGCCAGAAGTCCCTGGGTGTAGGGATGCAACGGGTTCTCAAACAGCTCTGTCACCTCTCCGGTTTCGACCACCTGGCCGCAATACATAACCGCTACCCGGTCCGCCACCCTGGCGACGACTCCGAGATCATGGGTAATCAGAATCAATCCCATATCGAATTCCTGCTGCATCGAAACCAGAAGCGCCAGAATTTGGGCCTGAATGGTCACGTCCAGGGCGGTGGTCGGCTCATCGGCGATGATAAGACCCGGTCCGCACATCAAGGCCATAGCGATCATTATTCGCTGTCGCAGCCCACCCGAGAGCTGATGGGGGTACTGTTTCAGTCGGCTGCCCGCTGCCGTAATACCCACTTTGTCCAGCAGAAACACGGCCCTTTCTCTCGCCTCTTGCCGGGTGACCTTATTATGCCGCGTCAGGGCTTCTTCCAGTTGATTTCCGATGGTATAGCACGGGTTGAGGGAAGTCATGGGTTCCTGGAAAATCATGGACATTTGCTGGCCCCGGACGTCGGCCATCTCGCGCTCTTTCGCAGCCGATAAATCTTTGCCCCCGAAGGAAAGCATGGCCGCCTTCCTTTTTGCGGTTCGGGGAAGAAGGTCCATAATGGCCAATGCGGTTAATGACTTGCCGCATCCCGATTCCCCTACCAGACAAAATGATTTGCCGCGCTCCACAGAGAAACTGACGTCTCTGACGGCATGCAGGATCCCGGTCGCCAGGGGTATATCGACATGAAGACCTTTGATTTCCAGTACGTGTTTCATCCTCGACTCTCCGGCGCTGTCACATCGCGGATTCCGTCCCCCAACAGGTTGACGGACAGAACCAACATGAAAAGGGCGATTCCCGGAATCGTTATCAGCCACGGCTGGAAGAACATGAATTCTTTCCCTTCGGCCACCATCAGGCCCCAGGACGGCAACGGCGGTTGCACCCCGAGCCCCAGAAAGGACAGTGCCGCCTCCACAAGAACAGCGCGCGCCATCTCGAGGGTGGCGACGACGATCAGGTTGTTTGCGATATTGGGCATGATTTCGGTCAACAGGATACGCAGGGTCGAGCAGCCGGCGGCTTTTGCCGCGTTTACGTAATCCACTTCGCGGATCTGCTGGGTGGAGGCGCGCATGACAACGGCAAAGCGATCCCATATGAGAAAACCGAGGACAAAGATGACCACCTGCAAGGAGCCGCCGACCAGGGAAACGACCGCCAGCGCCACAAGAATCAACGGCATGCTGAGGCGGACAGTGATGATGAAAGTGATGAACATATCGAGCCGGCCGCCGAAATAACCGGCCGCAACCCCGAGCGTCGTTCCGATCAGCCCGGAGATGATCATAGCCGAAAACCCGATCAGTAAAGAGATCTGCGCACCGTAAATCACACGGCTCAGGTAGTCCCGGCCCATGCTGTCGCTACCGAGGAAATGGTTCCAAACGCCGTCTGCATGCCAGATCGGATTGATCAACCGTGTGGACAGGCTCTGCCCATACGGGTCGTGAGGCGCCAAAAGCGGGGCGAGAAGCGCCATCAAGATGATTACCGTCAAAATGATCGCCCCTAACATGAAGCTGTAGTGTCCGAAGATTCTCCTGCGCAAGAGGGCGCCGGGCGAAGGCTCCAGTACGCTTTCGATGGATAACGGACTCTCGGTTTGAATACTCACTGCTTGTTTACCCGAAACCCTTCAGCCGACCCGGATACGGGGGTCTAGAAATGCATTCAGCAGGTCGGCAAGAAACGTCAACACGATATAAAAAAGCGATAGAATCAATACGATGGCCTGGACGGTAGGGAAGTCGGAGCGTGCGATCGACTCCAAAGCAAGGTAGCCGACTCCGTGCAGGGCAAATACGGTTTCAATAACGGTGGAACCGCCCAGCATGAACCCTAATTGAACGGCCGCAAGCGATACCACGGGGAGCACCGCATTCCGCAACGCGTGTTTGAACAACACCGCCCCGGTCCGGAGCCCCTTTGCCCTCGCCGTCCGGATGTAATCCGACGCCATGACCTCGAGCATGCCCGACCGGGTCAGGCGCATGAACGCCGGCGTAGCATAGTATCCGAGCGCAATGGACGGCATGACGAAATGAGCCCAGGTCTCGCTCCCCGTGATCGGCAACCATCGAAGCATGACACCGAACAGGATGATCATCATCAGTGCAAACCAGAACGTCGGCAAGGCCTGTCCGAAAACCGAAAAGGTCAGTGCAATCCGGTCGATCCATGTGTTCGGTTTGAGCGCGGCAACAACACCCAGCGGGATGGCAAATATCAAGGCAAAGCCGAGGGCGCATGCGCCGAGCGTCATGGTCGTCTTGAGCCGTCCTGAGATGAGATCCGTGACCGCTTCGTTGAAGTAGAAAGAGCGACCCAAATCACCCTTCAATGCCGAGCCCGCCCAATCCAGGTATTGCACAATAACCGGGCGATCGAGCCCGTACTTTTTGCGCAAAAACTCGATGTCCTCAGAAGAGGCGGCTTCACCGGCCACGGCCGTCGCCAGGTCGCCTGCCAGTCGGAGAAGCGTGAAGCTGACGACCGAAACGGTGACGGCAACCAGCAGGGCGAGCAGAAGCCGCTTAACCGTGTATAAAAGCATCTAACACCAAAACAGAAGGCGGCGGCACGGTCCGGGACCGCACCGCCGGTTTAGTTGTCGCTTATTTCCACTTAGACGTGAAGAACCGCGGGATTTCATCTTTTCTGGGCGTGAAATCCAGGTCCTTTGTATACGCATAGTTGATAGCCAAGGTGAACATGGGCAGCCAATACACCTGCTCGGAGATCCGCTTAAGCGCCTTTGTGTAGTTGGTCTTTCGCACGTTCGAATCGATGGAGGTGTCACCCGCCTCAAGCCAGTTTTTGACATCAGGGTCGCGCGACATGTCATCTGAGCTGAACTTGAAGAAGTAGCTGGTGATCGCCGACACGTCGTTGATGGAGTATGAGCCCCAGGTCATATGATGGAACGCCGTGCCGCCCGCCCGGTTCTTGTCTCTCAGGGCCGCGTATTTCAAGAAATTCAGCTTGGCTTTGATACCGGCCTCTCGAAGGTAACCGATTACCGCCTCGGTGTAGGGCCGTTCGCGATAGGCATAGATGTCGATCGAAAAGCCGTTTGGATAGCCGGCCTCGGCCAACAGCTTTTTAGCTTTCTCTACATTGTATTCGTACTTGGCAACGTCGTCCGTGCAGCCAAACTGGGACGGAAAGCAGGCGGCGTGGACCACGTTCGACCCGCCGCCGACCAGGTTGTCGACGATGGCCTGCCGATCGATGGCGTGGGCAATGGCCTTGCGAACCTTAAGATCCTGCATGGGTCCCTTGCCGGCTCTGCCGACGGCATCGAAGCTGAGGTAGCCGACACGCATGGTCTCACCGGCGACGGCTTCCAGGCCCGGCACACTCTTCAGATTCTTGGCCCGGTCCTTGGGCACGCGCCAGATCCAGTCCAGCCCACCGGCCATCAACTCGGCCATCTGCGAACTCTTGTCGGGGATGGTCTTGAAGACCATCTTGCCGATGGCGGGTTTGCCCTTCGGGCCGTCAAAGTAATCCTTGTTGGCCGCAAAACGGATTTCCTTGCCCTGGATGACCTTGGTCACCTTATAGGGCCCGGTGCCGACCGGCTCCTTGTGCATGCCGTCGGGCCCGACCTTGGCGTAATATTCATTCGGGTAGATGCAAACGGGGCCGGAAAGGAACTCGAGCGCCGGCGGAAACGACTTCTTCAGGTGTATCCGCACCTTGTACTCGCCGAGTTTTTCAGCACTCTTGATCCACTTCACGTTGGTCTGATTCTTTACGCCGTTTTTGGGATCCGAGATCCAGTTGAGGGTGTAGACGACATCATCGGCGTCGAATTTCTCGCCGTTGTGGAATTTGACCCCTTTGCGCAGCTCCGCTTCGATAGTTACGTCATTGGCCCATTTCCATGAGGTCGCCAGCAGCGGCTTGTACTCAAACGTTTCAGGATCCCGGTAAATCAGGGTGTCCCAGATGTGGCGGGCAATGATGATTCCCTCGCGTGCCGTGTTGAAGTAGTTGTCATTGTTTTCGAGCTCACGCTCCGAAGCAAAAATCAGCGTGTCATTCTTTTTGCCGGCCATTGCCGGGGATACCATTAAACCCACTATGGTCAGCGTAATCCATCCCATAACCCAAAAGCGCTTACTTCGTCTTTTCATGGCATTACCTCCTTTTTAAAGATTCTTGTGGAGCACCTCTGTGGCTGCCGATACGAGACCGGCAGCTCCGCCTCAGAGGGCACGGCCGTTCCTTTCAGGGTGAGAGTCCCTTTTTTGAATCTGGAGCATAGGGAACTTTACCCTGTGTGTCAATTAGGAACTCGCCTCGATTTTTCTCCTTTTCTCCACCCCTCACATCCGGTGATCAAACCCGAGAGATCTCATGAAACAGCGTGGCACTGACCTTAATCCCCTTGATAAAAAGATCCAGATCCATGTTCTCATTGGGTGCATGGTTCATTTCATCCGGGTTTCCATAAGGGATGGCGATCAGCGGCACATTCAAATAATCATCGAAAAAGGCCAGCGGTACGGTGCCGCCGCTCGAAGGAATGATTACCGGTTCAGCCCCATATACTTTACGAGCAGCGCCGGCAAAAGCCGGAACAGAGGGGTGATCCAATGGTGTCCGGAGTGGACCGCAGCTGCCGAGCATTTCCAGCTTGAAATCGGCGAATCCGTGTTTTTCCATGTGCCGTTTGAACTTCTGGAAAATATCTTCAGGTTTCTGGTTTTTCACCAGCCTCATGTCGATCTTGACTTTTGTCCTGCAGGGGATGATGGTTTTGGATCCGTCGCCGCCGTAGCCGGATGCATAACCGGCGATGTTGAGCGACGGTACGAGTGTTGTCATCTCCCAGAAGCCCACGTCATCGGTGATATCGAGCCGTTTGACGTTGAGATCATCCAGAATTGCGTTCTCGTCAAACGGTATCTCGGCCAGAACCGCCTTTTCCGCTTCGGTTACCGGTAGGGCATCGTCATAGAATCCATCGATGGTCACCCTCCCGTTATCATCCTTAAGGCCGTTTAAGAATCGAATCATCCGCCAGTTCGGGTTGGGCAGAGCTTCGGCATAGTGTCCGGAATGAACGTCTCGTTCAGCCTCCCGGTGGTTGATTTCGACATAGCACATCCCCCGATTCCCGAAGCATATTTGCGGCCGCCCCGATGGATGGATGGGGCCGTCCGAGTAGAACCCGATGTCGGCCTTGAATTTATCTCCCGTGGTCCGGATAAACCGGTCCAGATTGGGGCTGCCGATCTCCTCCTCAGGGTCGAACATGAATTTGAGATTCACCGGGAGTGTGCCGCCGGTTTTAAGAATGGCTTCCACCGCCTTGATATGGGCAAACATCTGTGCTTTGTTGTCGGCGGTGCCGCGTCCGTACATCCGGCCGTTTCTTATGGTGGGCACAAACGGAGGGGAATCCCAGGCTTCGAGGGGTTCGGGCGGCTGAACGTCGTAATGGCCGTAGATAAGGAGCGTTTTCGAAGCTCCCGGAGACGTTAATTCTCCATAAACTAAAGGGGGGTTCGTGTCCCCGCCCATGGGCATCACTTCATATTTAATGCCCACCACTTCCATCATCCGGGTTAATAACGTTGCGCAGTCTTCGATGCCGATCCCCTGAGAGCTGACGGAGGGCTGTTTCACAAAAGTCGCCAATTCGTCGATGAATCGCTGCGAGTGCCCGTCGATATACGAATAGATTTCTTCCAAAGATTGATCTCCCTAAATATTAAAACGCCTGAATAGTTTTCAGCAGGGTTTGGAATCAGGGCTTGGACGAGAGTAACATGCTGTTAATACTTCCCATCAAGCACGTTTCGGATCGCTTTTGCCAAGTCCCTCTTTACCACCGGTTTCAGCACAAAATCTTGAATGTCCAGAGCGCGGTATTTTTCTTTGCTGATCTGCTCACTGAAACCCGTGCAAATGATGACGGGGATTCCCGGCCTGATTTTTTTGAGTTGCTGAGAGAGTTCGATACCGGTCATATTCGGCATGGTCATATCGGTGATGACCAGATCAAAGGCATCGGGATCAGCCTTGAACACCATTTGCGCCTCCACGCTTCCGGTTCTGGCGGTTACTTCATATCCCAGGCGTTCCAGCATTTGCCGAACCATTCGGACAATGGCCTCTTCATCATCCACCAGCAGAATCCTCTCCGTTCCGTCGCATACCGGCTCGGGCGTTTCCGGGGCTTTCGTCACATCTTTCCTCTCAATAATGGGAAGGTACACGCGGCACTCGGTTCCTTTTCCGGGATCGCTGCTGATGCGGATACTCCCACCGCAGCTCTTGATAATCCCGTGCACCACCGAAAGCCCCAGCCCGGTCCCCTTCCCTTTATCTTTCGTCGTAAAATAGGGATCAAAAATCCGATTAATGATTTTTTCATCCATGCCGCTGCCGGTGTCCGAAATTTTCAACAGAACATAGGTCCCCTGCGCCGGCGCTTGGCCGACGTTTTTATCTCGGACCTCCACACTCTCAAGGCTGACTTGCAGAATACCGCCGTCAGCTGTCATGGCATGCACGGCATTGGTGCACAGATTAAGCAGAACCTGCTGTATCTGGGTTGGGTTGGCCAGTACCGCCCC
>CAYSUA010000348.1:0-6859 GCA_964433795.1 uncultured Desulfobacteraceae bacterium
AAGAAATGATGCTGAAAATAATGCCGGTAATGATGAAGGACGTGGACATGCTGAAAATGATGCCAGGGATGATGTCCAGCATGGGGGAGCTCCTGAACCTAACCGGCATTGTCACTTTCATTCGCAAAGTCCTTAAAGACGACCAACTCAAGGGACAGCTTGAAAAGCTTATGGACCGCCTACCGCAGCTAAGCCGCAAAATGCAATCCATGATGGCTGATATGCGCCCGGCCTTGATTACATTGATGTCAGGCATGATGGACTTTATGGCTGGGAAGGTCATGCCTGTAATGATGCCGATGATGAGTGAAATGATGCCTGTTATGATGAAGGAGAATATGCCCGAAATTATGGTACGTAACGATACAGTCAAGGAATTCATGCCAAAAATGATGATGGAGGTCATTCCCCACTGCGTGCAAACGCTTTCCCCCATGATGGAGTCGGAGGACCAGAATGTTTTCCTCGCCCGCCTGACTGACTCGATAAGCAGAGCCGAAGGCTCGGAGTCCCCCGAAGAAGAAAAGAGGAATTGAAATGAATCTTGGATTAAATCTTAAAGGAGGGAGTTAAGATGGGTCTGATGGACGCGATGATGGATATGATGATCAAGAGCATCAGCAAAAAGAAGCGTGAACAGATGATGATCAACATGATGCCCCTGATGATGGAAGGCATAGACATCTATGAATTCATGCCAAAGATGATGACCGACATGCTCACGGATGTCACAGTGGATGACGTGATCGCCTTGATTAAACGGGCCATTGAGGAACAGGACAAGCTCAAAGAGCTGGCCGACAAAATCTCCCAAGCAAATTTGATGCAACAAATGATGTTTAAGGTTTATAAGAGCAAACTGGGTTTTGATGAGACCGTGTCAGCTGTAGCAGAAGCAGCATCTATAAACGGCTGGCAAATCCCCGACATAAGAGATTTACAGAAGGAATATCAGGGGGCAGGGCTTTCTGATATGACAAAGGTAAAGATAATATATTTCTGCAATCCGCAGGGGGGATACGATATTTTCAAAGATGATAGAAACAAATCGATGTCCGTAATGATGCCGATGGGAGTCAGCATTTATGAAACATCTGACGGACGAGTTGAAATTGCTGCTATGAATTTAGGAATGATGAGCGGGATGTTTTCCGGCGTTGTCCAAGAAGTGATGAGTAACGGTGCCGCTAATTTGGAAAAGACCTTACAGGGGGTTATCGAGTAATTCAATCAGAAACTAAAATTAGGAGGAGGTGAAAAATGGGACCGGAGAATTTTAAAATAGGAATGTGATTTTGCGATGTCAAAGGATGGCAAAAAAATGGTCGAGCGGAGATCCCTAATGTCCTATAGGCCGACGCGTTGGTAAGCGTCATAGAACCGGATTCTGTGGATGATCTCGCCGGTAACCAGGCTGACCGCAGCGAACATCAGAAGAACCGATTGGAAGGCTATACTACCGCCGGATAAGATATATCCCACCCACAGCACAACACCGCTTCCGTGGAAAACCGGCTGCAGGGTTCCAAACGGTCCGAGGGGAATAGCCCCTGAAGGACTCACGCCGGCTGCCAGCATTTTGAGCACGACGCCCGCCAAGACGGCGATAATCGAAACGTTCCGATATTCATCTTGCCCCACAGCCGGAAGAATTGGATACATTTTCAGAACCAGCGTGCACAGCAGTCCCCCCAACAACAAAGCGGTGCCCAGAAAATGCAAGGGGGTGCCTGCATGATTCCAAGACGGCACGGTTCTCAGACGATACACTCGGGTCATGGCGTATATGGCCGTCCCCCCGGTCAGACTTCCCGCAAGCATTATCCACCCGTTCAAAACCGCAGGCTTAATGTGGGCTAACACGGCCATAACCGCCAAAATCCCGGCAAACAGATTGACTGAAAATATTTCCCTGCTGAGCCAGGAGCTTTTGAGATTTCTGGCTGCATGAAGACTATCGCCGGGTTTTCCCAGATGGATCATTGCGGCAGCCAATCCGGTCAGGACCAGGCAGAGAGCAACAATGATTTGAATTTTAAAGTGCATTAAATCGACCTGACCGCTACTCAAAAGAATAGAAACCTGCACACACCATACACTACCCACCGCAGATTGAACCAGTAGGGTAAATAAAACCAAGCTCCAGTGCCTAAGCATCTTTAATCTCCTCAGGGTTGGCGATATGCCCGGCCGTGCTGTTGACAGGCTTGCTCATTTTGTGGGGTTTGAAAACAGCACTTGGCGCCGTCAACTCATGATCGGGCAAGGGCGCTGTTGTCTTCTGCCCGCCTGAGTCCTTAAGCAATTCATCGAATTCGCCGAAGATGAGCGCCCGGGTCGGGCAGGCGGCCACGCAGGCCGGGGCGCCGCCTGCTTTCAGCTCGTCCCGGCACAAGTCGCACTTGCTCATCCGACCGCTGTCGGCTTGATATTGAGGTGCGGAGTAGGGGCAGGCCCACTCGCAATACCCGCAGCCCATGCATTTGGCCTGATCAATTAACACGATTCCGTGTTCATCCTGATTCATGGCGGTGGTGGGGCAGACCTCAACGCAAATGGGTTCGGAGCAGTGATTGCAACTGACCGATATGTAGTAGCTAAAAACATCTTGACCAAATGTACCATCGGGCATGGACAGCCACTCGCCCCCGGTATACTCGACAACCCGCCGCCAGCGCACCCCGGGCTCCAGATCGTTTTTATCCTTGCAGGCCACCATGCAGGTCTTGCACCCGGTGCAAATCTGCGTATCCAGGTAAAAGGCCGGTCTTTTCGGCATGCTTTCCATCTCCATCTCTATACCTTCTCCACTTCCACAAGATTGGTATGCTGGGGGTTGCCCTTGGCCAGAGGCGAGGGCCGATGACTAGTCAGAACATTGATGCATCCGTTCTTATCGAGCCCGTTCTCGTCCGGGGTATACCAGGCGCCCTGGGGTAATGACAGCACACCCGGCATAATGCGGGGTGTGACCTTGGCCGGCACTTGGGTCCGGCCGATTTGGTTATGGATCCGCACAACGTCGCCATGTGCGATTCCTCGGGGTTCGGCATCCAGGGGATTGATCCATAGACACTGCGGAGCAACTTCCTGAAGCCAGGGATTATTGCCATAAGAGGAATGGGTCCGTTGTTTATAGTGATGACCCACCAGCTGCAGGGGGTATTCCCGGGATCGGTTGTCAGAGGGCATTCCCCAGGTTTCATGATATTCCGGAAGGGCGCTGATCACATCCCCTTCTGGAAGCTCCCAGGACCGGGCGAGTTCCCACAAGCGTTTAGAGAACACTTCTATTTTACCGGATGGGGTGCGTAATGGCGATTCATCAGGATTCTCACGGAATGACTGAAACCCGACTTTGGGCCGATCCCCCCAGTTCCACTTAAATACGCCCGTCCGAACCGCTTCCTGATAGTTCTCGGGAAGATCGGGTTGAACCCTGCGACAATGATGGTACATGTATTCCACCCACTGCTCATGGCTGCGCCCCTCGGTGAATTCCTGTTCAACCCCCATCCGACGGGAAATACCCGAGCATATGTCATAAAGGGTGCGGCATTCGCCCATGGGTTCGATGGCCTGCTGCCTCAAGATCAAGGCCCCCATTTCAACCGCATATCCCTGGTAGGACAAATCGCTCTCCTCAAAACAACTGGTGCCGGGAAGAACGATGTCTGCATAGCGCGCGCTGGCTGTCATTACATTGTCGATCAACACGATCATCTCACACAGGCTTTCGTCGACCAAAACACGATGGGTGTTTCCGATATCGGAATGTTGGTTCACCAGGATGTTGCTGGCAAAGCTCCATAGGAACTTGATGGGTGTTTCAAGCCGCTTTTTTCCTTTGAGCCCGTCGCTTAAATCCGTGAAATTTTCATGATCGATGATCGCCTTGGTCCATAAAAAACAAGGTATAGAGGCCGTCACCGGATTTTTGCCCATCGGGAATCGGGGAAATGGAATGCCGTGCCGCCCTTCCCGATCACCGCTGTTACCCCCCTGGATGCCCACATTGCCGGTGAGTATGGGCAGCATGCAGATGGCGCGGGCGGTCTGTTCTCCGTTGGCATGGCGCTGCGGCCCCCAACCCTGTGCAATGTAGGCTGGTTTTGCCGTGCCGATTTCCCTGGCCAGCTGCACGATGCGTTCGGTTGAAATACCGGTTATCCCGGAGGCCCAGGCCGGGGTTTTGGCGGTTCCATCTAAGCCGCTGCCCAGAATGTAATCCTTGTAGCTGTTGCCTAAGGGGATGCCCCCAGGCATGGTGGTTTCATCATAGCCCACGCAGTAGCGGTCCAAAAAATCCTGGTCCACCAGGGTTTCAGTGATCAAGACATATGCCAACCCGGAAACCAGGGCGGCGTCCGTGCCCGGCCGTATGGGAATCCATTCGTCCGCAAAACCGGCTGCCGTATCGGTATGGCGGGGATCGATCACGATAATGCGCACCCGGCTCTTTTGCTTGCCCACGATGAGATCGCGAATGGAGCCGCCGCCGCTCATTCTGGTTTCAGCCGGATTATTGCCGAAGAACACAACCAGCTTGCTGTTGGCAATATCGGTGAGGTGATTGCCGCAGTCGCGGGCGCCGTATGTGTAATTCATTCCGTGGGTGATCTGGGCGGTGCTGTAGGAGTTGTAATAACCTAGATGCCCGCCCAGAATGTTCATCAGGCGCTCAATTTGGTCATGTGCTGAAACCACGCCCCCCCAGTTACCGGTGCCGTAAATACGAAAAACCGACTCATTGCCATAGGTGTCTATTACCTGTCGGAGTTTGCCTGATATGCTGTCAAGGGCTTCATCCCAGGAGATGCGGGCGAATCTTCCCTCTCCCCGCTTACCAGCCCTTTTCAGTGGGTACAGCAACCGTTCCGGGGAATACACCCACTTGCGCAAACCCCGGCCCCGCAGACACGCCCTGATTTCATGAGTACCATACGAATTCTCACCGGTGTTATCCGGTTCCACCCGCACCACCTTGCCGTCCTTCACATGCAGACGCAACGGGCAACGGTTTCCGCAATTCACATTGCAGGAAGACCAGACTATTTTTTCAGTCGATTCAGAATCGTGCATCAGTTCAGCTGCCCTGTTTCATGAGGCGTTTTTTGTTTTGCTTAGCGATATCCTTTTAATATTGAATATATCTGTTGTTCGGCAGTAGGCGCTTCCGCCACCGCCCAGTCGACCGATGAGTTTCAATTTCTTCGGCTGTATCTGACCATCAATGATGAACGCTTCTTTGATATTGATTCGAACCACTTCACCGATAATAAAATTAGTGTATTCCGGTTCATCGCCGAATTCTAAAATCTGAATTAACCTGCATTCCATGTTGACGGGGGATTCTTCCACAAGCGGTGCCTGGATTGTCTCCGCTTTTATCGGGGTCAGGTCGGCTTTTTCAAATTCATCGACATGGGGGGGATATGCTGCAGCCGCTTTGTTCATGGATATCGCCAGGTCTTCGGTAACCACATTGATAACATAGTCTTTTGTACTTTCAATGTTTACCAATGTGTCCTTTTTCGTTCCTTTCTTCTTCCTGGACAAGGAAAATCCGACGATCATCGGCCGGTGGGATATAGCGGTAAAGTACGAATACGGGGCTACATTATAGATTCCATCTTCACCGATAGTGGAAACAAAGGCAATCGGTCTCGGCATAACGATATCGGTTAAAATGTCGTGTGCTTTTTTTGCGTTCAACTCGTTCGGATCGATTTTCATTATTTCTCCTTATATCATAGAAAGGATTTAACGGCATACCGACATTATCGCTTTGGGATCAGGTGTTCCCGCACCTCTTTCCCAGCCAGTCGGCATAGCGTTTAACGCCTTGTTCTATGCTGTATTTGGGCTTGTATCCCAGTTCTTCCGTTGCCCTGCTAATATCCAATGCCTTGGCCCTGGGAACTAAAGTGCCGGGACCGATTTTTACCGGAACAGGGAAATGGCTATACTGTTGAGCCAGTTCAGCCACTTCACCGACGCTGTGTGATTCACCGGTGGCGATATTAAAAATCTTATGTTTCAAATCCTTCTTATTATACAGCAGCTCTATACCGCTTGCTGCATCTTCTACATGGGTGAAATCAAACTCCTGATCAGCCCCTTTCTCGAGATTTATTCCCTTGATCCCCTCCAATGCTCCAAAAACAGCCCTGTCCAAAGACGGAAGCTCGGATGGATATCTGCCCGGTCCATAGATCCAATAGAGCCGGCAAACCCTGAAATCGATATCGAAACAGTTTCCATATTGCATTCCGATGTATTCACCGGAAATTTTTGTGGCGCCGTATAAATCCACAGGGTTTGGCGGTGTATTGTCTTCTGAAGGGATACCTTTTGCAGCACCGTAGACTGCGCCCGTACCGGTATAAAGCACCTTTTTTATTTCAAACAACCTGGCAATTTCCAGTATGTTTAACAACCCCCCGATATTCAGAGTTACATTTTGATGGGGGTTTTGTGAGACATCTCCGCCCATGACGGCAACCGTATGAATGATACCGTCTATTTCATCCCCGTACTGTTGAAAGATCTGTATCAGGAGGGGGAAATCCATCACATCCCCCTTGATGAAGGTGATATCTTCATAAACTTCACCCAGACAGTCCGGCACCAGAGGATTGGTGTCTATGACAAATACTCTTTCCCCTGCTTTTGCCATTAAATAAGCTGCCCATGATCCAATGTGCCCGTAACCACCTGTAATAAGTACAGCCATTAGTACAACCCTTCTTAAAAAAATATTCTGGTTATGCACTATTCTCAAGTGAAACTGCCTCGCTCGGCCGGCGGGTGTCGGACCGGTTGCCGGGCAACTGTCTGAGCCCCTTAGGCCGCGTTG
>CAYSUA010000349.1:0-6844 GCA_964433795.1 uncultured Desulfobacteraceae bacterium
TGACTTCCACTTTTTCAGAAGATACCCGGGCTATTTCCGCTTCATAATCGAATCCTCTACCGTCAAACAGAAACAGTCGATCGCTCTCCTTTAGGCGAAGAACCTTAATGATATGCTTGGCGTCGGATCCGGAGATCAAACCGGTCTTTTGATTTAACGCTTCTGGATGGACGAAAAAACGGCGCATATCTTCTCCTATACTTAAATCGGAGCGGCTGTAAACCCCTTTTAATCGGGCTTATAAAAGGCAAATTCCTTGACACACCCTATGCCCTGTGTTAATTCTTATAAAATTACAAGGGGTTTAGGGCAATTTCGTCCTAGAATTTTATGATCCTTTCAGGTGGGAAAGTAAAAAATGGAAGATACCATCGAACCCGAAAAGGCAGACCAGGAATTAGTGATTCCGGAAGAAGAGATCATTGAATTGACCGATGTGGTTGATGACGATGTAGAGGAGGAAGAAGAGATTATTGAACTGACCGATATCGCAGCAGCGTCTCTACCGGAATCTACGGAACCCCTTGAAAGGATCGGTGAAGATGAGGAATCTGAAGATACCGGCGCTGTTGAAGTGGAGCCGGATCAACCTGCCGAAGATGGCTTGATGGATACACCTCCTGCCGTAACATCTGAACAGGTTGACGCAGCCATTGAGCGTGTGGTGCGGGAGATGCTGTCCGAAAAGATCGAATCGGTTATGGTTCAAGTGATTGAAAAGGAAGTCTCAAAGGAAATCGAGCGACTCAAGGGACTTCTCATGGATGAACAAATCAATGAGGATTGAATATTCCCTCCCTTAAGCGAATATAACATTTAGGCAATACGAATCTTAAGTGGCAAAGCAGCGGGGATTAAATTATTAATCCCCTTTTCTAATTTAATATAATCGAAAGATAAGCTTTAAAACAGTGAGAAGAGGAAACTACGAATTATGAGTTCGGATCTGCTTGCCAAAGGATATGTGCCGCATGAGGTCGAAAAACGCTGGTATTCGTTTTGGGAAAAGGAGCAGCTGTTTGCAGCAAGTGAAGCGGTTGCGGAAAATAATTATTCCATCGTTATTCCACCGCCGAACGTTACCGGCGTACTTCATATGGGGCATGCGCTCAATGTAACTCTTCAGGATATTCTGTGCCGTTACCGAAGACTCCGGGGGGACAATGTGCTTTGGATGCCCGGAACAGACCATGCCGGGATCGCAACCCAGAATGTGGTTGAAAAGAAGCTGGCTGCCGAGGGCAAGGACCGCCACCAACTCGGCCGGGATAAATTTATTGAAGAAGTGTGGCAATGGCGTCAGGAATACGGGGGAGCCATCATCAACCAGTTGAAACGGCTCGGTGCATCCTGCGATTGGGAGAGGGAACGGTTCACCATGGATGAAGGGCTGTCCACGGCGGTCCGAAAGGTTTTTGTGGACCTCTACCATCAGGGATTGATTTACAGGGGCAACTATATCATCAACTGGTGTCCGAGATGCCGGACGGCATTGGCCGACCTGGAAGTGGAGCATGAGGAGTTGGACGGAAATCTTTGGCATATTCGCTATCCCTTTAAAGAAGGGGGGAGTGGTGTCATCATTGCCACCACACGACCCGAAACCATGCTTGGAGATACCGCCGTGGCAGTACATCCGGATGATGAACGGTATCAACAGCTCGAATCCGAATTCGTTATCCTTCCGCTGATGAATCGTGAAATCCCGATTATCAAAGACGCTTATGTGGATATGTCTTTCGGCACCGGTGCGTTGAAGATTACCCCTGCCCATGATCCCAATGACTTTGAAATTGGCAACCGGCATAATCTTGAGCGGGTCAAAGCCATCGGGGATGACGGTAACATGACCGCTGAAGCGGGGAAATTTGAAGGGCTTGAACGGTATGCGTGTCGGAAAGCCGTGGTCGAAGCGTTGCAAAGCGAAGGTTACCTTGAAAAGGTGGAACCATACAAACATGGCGTGGGGCACTGTTATCGGTGCAAGACCGTCATCGAGCCGAATCTGTCCAAGCAGTGGTTTGTCCGTGTAAAACCCCTTGCTGAAAAAGCCGTTGAAGCTGTGGAAAACGGACACACGACTATCGTTCCGTCCATGTGGACCAATACCTACTATGACTGGATGAACAACATCCGGGATTGGTGCATTTCGCGACAGATCTGGTGGGGACATCAGATACCGGCGTGGGTTTGTCCCGATTGCCAGGAAACCATCGTGGCTTTGGATACTCCTGAATCCTGCCCCAAATGCGGAAACAGCAACCCGATCCAGGTGCCCGACGTGCTGGACACCTGGTTCAGTTCGGCACTGTGGCCGTTTTCAACCATGGGGTGGCCGGATGAAACCCCTTTGTTGAAAGCGTTTTATCCCACTTCTGTACTGATCACCGGATTCGATATTCTATTTTTCTGGGTTGCCCGGATGATGATGATGGGCATCCAGTTTATGGATGATGTGCCTTTTAAAGATGTTTATGTCCATGCCCTGGTTCGGGATGAGGACGGCAAAAAGATGAGCAAATCCCTCGGCAACGTCATCGATCCGCTAACCATCATTGAAGGGTACGGCACCGATGCATTCCGGCTAACCCTGGCCGCATTTGCAGCTCAGGGCCGGGATATAAAAATGTCTGAAAAGCGGGTTGAGGGATACCAGCATTTTGTGAACAAGCTCTGGAATGCCGCGCGCCTGTCTTTGATGCATTTAAAAGACGGATATCCCGATTCAGAACCGAATCCGCAGTCGCTTCCGGATCGTTGGATTCTGTCCAGAACCCAAGCGGTCACCCGTACGGTTGCCGATGCCCTTGACGGCTATCGGTTTAATGAAGCCGCCGGAACCCTTTATCAGTTTGTGTGGCACGAGTTTTGTGACTGGTATCTGGAAGCCATCAAGCCTGGCCTTTACGGAAAGCAGGGAGAAGAAAACCAAGCGTCTACCCAGAAGGTGCTTTGGCGGGTTTTAAAAGACATTTTAATTTTGCTTCATCCATTTGTGCCTTTTGTAACCGAGGAAATCTGGCACAAGCTTCCGGGAACCGAAGGATCCATCATGAAGGCGGCGTTCCCGTCATTTAAGGATGATTCATTTGCAGCACCGAAAGCCGAAAAAGAAATGGAACTGATCACCGGCGTGATTACCGGTATTCGAAATATAAGGGGGGAAATGAACCTTCCGCCCTCCATGGCCCTCGAGGTCACGGTTCAGTCCGAAGCTGAATCCACCCGGGAGATTATCAACCGATATCAGGAGCTGGTCATCCATCTTGCCCGGCTCAAATCCTTGTCCATTGAGTTGCCGGGGCAGCGTCCGAAAACCGCAGCCACAGCCTTGGTTAAGGATGTTACCCTGTTTGCTTCCCTAGAGGGGGTCATCGATTTCGATAAAGAGTTGCAGCGTCTCACAAAGGAGATCACAAAACTGGACCAGGAACTGGCCGGAGTTTCCAAGAAGCTGGGTAATGAAAACTTCTTGAGCAAAGCGCCGGACGATATTGTGGAAAAGGTTAAAGAAAAACATATGGGGCTTGAAGAGAAAAAACAAAAGCTTAAGGCAAACCTGGACCGCATCCGACAGCTGGAGCAATAATCATGCACCTGCATAACGTCGACCATCTTATCCGAATTGCATTGGATGAGGATATCGGTCCCGGGGATATCACCACTGAAAATTTGGTGGATTCGGATCATATTGGAAACGGAATTATCGTCGCCAAGGAATCGCTGGTCATTGCCGGGCTCGAAATTGCCGAGAAAGTATTCCGAAACCTCGATGCGGACCTATCGTTTGATTCCGCATATCAAGACGGGGATTTTATTGAAGCCGGTGAATCCGTCATCCGGGTGAACGGAACGCTCAAAGCGTTGCTCATGGGAGAAAGAACCGCCCTAAACTTTTTGCAGCGGCTATCGGGCGTTGCCACCCATGTGCGGTCATATGTTCATATGATCGGAAATAAGAAAGTACGCCTGGTGGACACCCGAAAGACCACGCCCGGCTGGAGGGCGCTTGAAAAATATGCGGTTCGTATCGGCGGGGCGTTCAATCATCGCATGGGCCTTTATGACGGGGTATTAATTAAGGACAATCATATTGCCGCCTGCGGCGGGATTAAAAAGGCGGTATCGCGTATCCGGGAGAGTATTTCGCACCTGGTCAAAATCGAAGTTGAGGTGACGGATTTATCCGAAGTTAAAGCGGCTTTGGCTGCCGGTGCGGATGTGATAATGCTTGATAATATGGAAGTCCGCCAGATCAGGGAAGCCGTTTCCCTGATTGATAGGAAAGCCCTGGTCGAGATTTCAGGCGGTGTGACAGGCGACAATCTTCCTTTGCTGGCAGAGACCGGCGTCGATCTTATTTCTGTGGGTGCGCTGACCCATGCGGCAATAAGCGTGGATCTCAGTATGAAAATCACCGCATCATGATACCCCTTCGGGATACAACTCCATCCCGGAGTTATCCCGTTGTCAACACTGCCCTCATCGTCGTCAACGGATTCCTCTTCCTAGGGCAGTTGACACATGGGGCCGACCTATATCGATTTATTGGAGTTTAAGCCCATAGGAGTGTTCGATCATAACCGGGTGATACGATTTCTTTGATTTCTTCAGTCCCGGTATACCCATATCGTTTTCCTTGTTGGTGTATTTATAATCTTTCAAGAGGTGTTTCACGCAGATGTTGTCGAAGTATTGATAGAGTCCTTTGATGCTAGCCAGGGCTTTTTCAAAGTGGACTACCCCCATTTCTTGAGTCAGAACCGACGTCATGCCGAAAGCGGCGACTTGCCCGTCAATCCTTAGCATCAGGCCCTTAACTTCCATTGATTCCATATGCGCTATGGTATTGATGACAGCTTCTTTTTCGCAGGCCAGGTTCGAGTCGTCATCCAAGCTGCAATCGCGTTCCTCGCACCATATGTCCATGAAATCGAGACTTTCATCCATGGATGCCGGCGTCATGGGTTCAACGGTAATTTCACTTCTGCCCAGGCAGTTTCTTTCAAACTGGTGGATCAGGTTCCTTTTTTTCGAATATTTATTTCCCTTAAGGTTCATCAGATCACGGGTGAGGTAGATGTAATCGCTGTACCCATTCTGTTCGGTGATCTGGAAAATCGAGGCCACCCGCTCTTTACCGTAAGTTTGGATATATTCTTCCGGTACGAACCAGAAATTCGTAAAACCCAAATCCAGTGCAAGCTCTTGTAGCGCTTCCGGTGTAAACTCCTTTGCCGGTGAGATGGGCAGCATAAGATGCCGGTTTTCTTTATTCTTTGTGAACTCACACCCGATGACCACAGCATCATCGGTTACCATTTTATAAGGCTGGTACTCCTGGTTGCTCCAGGCAATGGCAGAAGACAATGAATAAAAGCAAAGCCGGTATTTTTGACTGCTAAAATAAGGCTTAAGAATCGGATAATCTTCAGGTAAAAGCCGACTGAGTTTCATGGGCGTTCGTTTAAAAGGGGTACGGAATTTGGCATCTTATGGAATCCGAGCCGTGTGTAAAAACCGTGAGAGCCTTTTTCGGCAATGAGCCCGATCCAATCGATTCCGTCTGCCCTGAGTCTTTTTATCAAATCGTTAATAATGGTTGTTCCGATGCCTTGACCTCTGTACGCTTTCTTAACGGTAACATCCTGAATATAAGCATCACTGGTCCGATCGCTAATGGCCCTTCCCATTCCGACGATTTCGTCTTTTTTCAGGGCAATGATAAACAGATGACTTCCGGTTACGATTCCCGATACACGCTCCGGATCATCCGTTTCTTCGGACCACCACCCTTCATACCGGTAAAGCGATATGATTTGATGAATCTGATCGGGGGCTGGGCTGGAAAGAACGGCAAGCGATACCATAAGGGGTCGTTTATGATGTTTTGTAAGTAAAAGGGAGTACGCTTTGCTTGACTTCTTTTTCTCCGAACAGCGGTGAAGTCCGATTGCGCCCTTCCTTTTTCGACAGATACATGGCCTTATCTGCTCTTTGAACGAAGTCGGAGATGGATTCGTCTTTTATATACTCGGTTACACCGATGCTGACGGTAATCGAAACCTGCTTGCCGGAGACAGGTTTAAACTTTAAGTTTGAAATACCGATCCGAATTCTTTCAGCCACCGTTATGGCTTCAGCGGCCTTTGTTTCGGGCAGCAAGATGGTAAACTCCTCACCTCCGTATCGATAGGCGGTATCCATTCTTCGAAGACAGGCGGTTATGATTTTTCCGATTTCCTGAAGAACTTTGTCACCTTCCAAATGGCCGAATGTATCATTATAGTCTTTAAAAAGGTCGATATCCAGCAGCAGCAGGCCCAGCGGATGTTCATATCGATTGGATCTTCCGACTTCCTGTTCAAGCTGGCTGTAAAAGTGCCTTGAATTATTAAGATCTGTTAAGCCGTCTGTAATCGCCAGCTTCTGCAGTTTTTCCATCATTTCGGTACGCTCGTTGGTGAGTTGCCTTTCATTCAATACCCTTTTGAGCCTGAGCAGCAATTCCTCGAAACGAACGGGTTTGAATACCAGGTCACTGGCGCCTTTGGTGATGGCCTCTTCATAGGAGTAATCCCCGCTGTACCCCGTCATGACAATGACATCGGTAGTATTATAGGTGTCTTTGATCCGTCTCGTAAGTTCAAGGCCGTCGATACCGGGAAGGATGATATCGGTAATCACCACTTCCACGGGATTATCCTGCAATAATTCCAGAGCCTGTTCTGAACTTGAGGCTTTATGTGCAATAAATCCGGATATCATGATGAATTCATGCAGCGAATCTCGGATAGCTGCATCATCATCGACAACGAGGATATTGGGTTCCATATATTCGACC
>CAYSUA010000350.1:0-4548 GCA_964433795.1 uncultured Desulfobacteraceae bacterium
ACGGTCCGCTGCTGAATGGAACCACCTCCTTTATGTATGAAGGAACCCCTCTGTACCCGAAACCGGACCGTGCCTGGGAACTCATCGATCAGTATAAAATAAACGTCTGCTATACTGCGCCCACGGCCATCCGTGCCTTATCCCGCCAAGGAGACGAATGGCCCGACAATCGAGATCTTTCAAGCTTAAGACTACTTGGCACTGTGGGCGAACCGATCAATCCCGAGGCCTGGATGTGGTATCACACAAAGGTCGGAAAAGAAAATTGCCCAATCGTCGATACCTGGTGGCAGACGGAAACCGGTGGGATTCTCATCACGCCACTGCCCGGAGCCTGGCCCACCAAACCCGGATCGGCAACATTTCCATTTCCGGGCATTATTCCAAAGGTGGTGGATCCTGCGGTCGGCAGCCCCGATTCAACCATTAAGGAAATGCCGGTCAATGAGACCGGCCATCTGTGCATCGAAAGACCCTGGCCGGGCCTGTCCAGAACCATCTACAAGGATCACGAGCGGTATGAGCAGACCTATTTCTCGCAATATCCGGGCATGTATTTCACCGGGGACGGCTGTTTGCTGGATGAAGAAGGTTATTATTTCCTTCAGGGAAGGGTGGACGACGTGATCAATGTGTCCGGCCACCGGATCAGTACAGCCGAGGTGGAAAGTGCCCTGGTGCTTCATCCGGCAGTGGCCGAAGCAGCCGTTGCTGCCATGCCGCATGAAATTAAAGGCCAGGGTATCTATGCGTTTGTAACACCCAAGATCGGATTTGAACCAGACGAAGCGCTTGAATCAGAGCTCACACAATACGTTAGAAAAGAAATCGGCGCCATTGCCGCCCCGGATAGAATCCAGTTTTCCGATGCGCTTCCCAAGACTCGAAGCGGGAAAATCATGCGGCGGATTTTAAGGAAAATTGCCGAGCAAAAAGAGGATGACCTTGGAGATGTGAGCACGCTGGAAGATTCAGCGGTTATCAAACAATTGATCGAGAATCGGTAATTTATCCGGGTGTCTATTTTACGCCCTTTGCATAATTGATCAAAATCATTCCGTGTTTCTTGTTGTCAAGATCTAAGCGTTTGATCTTTTGGGCGATATCCTCATCATTGACTTTGATGACCTTGGTGAAATTGGCTTCATCCAATGCGGCTTCGATTTCCGCGCCGATGTTATATGCATCCGATTCGGATAAATCTTTGTCTACGATTTGTTTAAGCAGCGCTTTTAATTGATCGATAAAACTTTTCAATTGGTCCATTTCGATCTTGGCCAGATTTACCAGAATCCTGTTCGTTTTTTGTGAAATCATTTTTCTCTCCCGACCATTACACAATTTGCGTCATTCTATGGCCCAGTTTTCTTTCGATTTCTTTTGAGGTCTTGGTTATGGACAATCCTCCCAGCGCGGTACATCGCAGCTCATGGGGAAGGCTTTTACCAACCTTATCCATGGCTTCTATGACCTCATCCAAAGGAATAACGGCGTCAAAGTTTGCCATTGCCATATTGGCACATGCCAGCGCATTGCTGACAGCCATGATATTTTTTCCGAGACACGGCACTTCCACCCGGTTCGCCACCGGATCACAGGTCATTCCGAAAATGTTCTGCAGCGCCATTGAAGCCGCATCCACCGCTTGCAGGGCATTACCTCCGGCCAATTGCACCAGTGCGGCGGCAGCCATTCCTGAACCGGCTCCGCATTCCGCCTGGCAGCCACAAACCTCTGCGGCAAATGTTGAACGGGCGGCGATCAATACTCCGATCAATCCGGCTGCAAGCATGGCCCGTGTCATGTCGTCCGTGGACAGGTCCATTTCTTTGGCAGCTCCGATTACAGCTCCGGGCAGGACACCGCATGACCCTGCTGTGGGCGCAGCCACAATCACTCCCATTGCGCTTTTCATTTCCATCATGGCGGTGGTGAACAGAATCATTCGATTCAAGATGCCGCCATCAAAGAGCTTTCTGTTTTCCATGGCCGCAAGAAATGCGCCGGACTGATACCCAAGAATTCGATCTTCATAGTATGTACCCTGAACACCCGCCTCGATGGACGTTTCCATGATTTCCACAATGTTTCGCATCTTTTCAAAAACTTCATCGTGAGAAATATTTCCTCTGGCCGCCTCGTAGTGTGCGGCAAGCTCCCAAAATTCTAATCGTTTTCCTTCGTTGTATTTTAACAATTCTGCTGTGTTGGTAAAAGGAACCTTTATTTGCTTGCGGGAGAGCACCGGCAGTTCAGGCGGAATCGTTCGAGTATATTTTATATCGCATCCGGATTGAAGATCTGAGAGTGTCTTCTCATCAAACGGTCTTTGGGATTTGATTTCAATAATTCGAAAAGCATTTCCTTTTAAGAGATTGATTTCATCGGCATCAACATTTTCGATTAGATTCTCCAAGGCTTCTTTTTCATTTGAATCGATAAATATGAGGGTCTCATAATAATCCCCGGCAATGGAAACCCTGGCACCGTCGATCTCGATCACCTCTATCATGCCGCCGCCAACTGAAAGTGCGGTCATGGCGTGTTGTTCGTTTGGGTTCTTCAGCGTAATCCTGTATGTATTTGGGTGTTCAGCGCTAAAATCTTTTATTTTAATGTCAACCCTGATGCCGGCCTTCCGAATCTCCTTGGCTGAATCCACCAATCTGTCATCAGCGACGTCCCAGCCGAGAAATCCCCCCAAAATGCCCATATCAGAACCCTGGCTTTCATGGGTAAATGCAAGAGAGCCGTTGGCATCGTATTCAATTTCTATCTCTTTAAGCTCTCCATCCATCAAAGCTCTTGCAATTCTTCCGATGCGCACGGAAGCCGCGCAGTGGGAGCTTGAAGGCCCTCGCATCACCGGCCCGATCACATCATTAAAGATACTGGGGTAGTTCGTCACTGCCATTTGAGATTCCATATAAATGTCGGCATCCTTTCCTGCATTTCGGCAAGCTTACCCTATACTAACACCTTTTCTCACCATCAAAAAGAGGGGACTGTATCTTTGGGGCGCCTAATCGAAGGCTATGTCCATAACGGCAGGACAATGGAGAGCACGATATAAAGTCAGAAGTCTCAGCATCGTATCCGGTGTTTTGACCTACAGCAGGAAAGTGATGGGTATTCACACCTCTCTTAAACGGTATTATCGTATATCTGATAATGAGATTTGACATTGCTTTTTTTTGCGGCGGTTCATAGACTGATAGGCACCACCGCGGATACGATCCAGATGTACTTGAAAGGCGATCTTTACATTTTCACTCGATTATTGCCATAAAATAGATCTGAAACTCTGACTCGATGCCATCTCTAAAGTATCAGACCGGGCCCAAGATACAGCCGACCAGCTCGATCTGGTTTTTTTAAAATCGATGGTTTGAAATGGAAGATAAGATACTAGCAAACATTGAGGAAAAAAAGTCCGAATATGTCGAGCTGTTACGAAGGGTCATACAAATTCCGAGCTTAACCGGTGAAGAAGGCGAGGCTCAGGAGTTTCTATCCAAATATTTGAAAGCCCTGGGGCTGCAGGTTGATGAATGGGAACCCGATATTGAAGAAATGTTCAAAAAGTTTCCGGAATCCGCACAATATCCCTCACACTGGCAACACGATTTAATCCTACCGTATGATAGATTCCCCACCTATGAGGAATTGATCAAAACAGGTAAAATCGACATTCTCAACTATAAAAATCGTCCAAATGTGATTGCAACCCGAAAAGGTGAGGGAAGTGGCAAGTCCCTTTTGCTTAACGGTCATATCGATAATGTGACAGTGGAACCCATGAGTGACTGGACCGTTGATCCATTCGGTGCAGAAATGATTGATGGGAAAATTTTCGGCAGGGGGGCATGCGATATGAAAGGGGGATTGGTTGCCGCCCTGGCGGCGATTCAATGCCTCATCGAAACAGAGGTTTCCCTAAAAGGGGATGTCATATTTTCTAGTGTCGTAAACGAAGAACATTCCGGCGGCGGCGCATTATCCATGATGTGCAAAGGGATACGCGCCGATGCGGCCATCGTAACGGAACCTTCTGAAAACAGGGTCTGTATTGCTCATCCGGGAGATGTTTACTGGCAATTGACGCTAAGCGGCGTTCCAAGATCCCCCGGGGCACGGTGGGAGGGCGAGGAGATGGTTGGGGTAAGCGCCATAGAAAAACTGCCGTTGGTCATCAAAAGTCTTCTGAAGCTGGAAGCAGAATACAATAAAGCAACCTCAAGCTCGCTCTATGAAAATAAAAAGACATTTTCATGCGTTATGGGAGAGGTGAGCGGCGGAACCTATGCCACAGCAACCGCTAGCCGATGTGTTCTCAGGGGGTGCGTGTACTTTAGTCCAGGGATCGGCTCGGTGAGTGATATTATGGACGAGATTCGGGAATATGTGAAAAAAGGAACCGAATCCGATCCATGGTTTCAGAAGCATCCGGTAAATACCGAATTTTTGCGCCATAAAAATACGGCCCTCATCAACGGAAATGAGCCGATAATAAGGACGGTGCTGGATTGTGTCCAAACCGTGGGCGGA
>CAYSUA010000350.1:4558-6815 GCA_964433795.1 uncultured Desulfobacteraceae bacterium
TATGGAGCTTTTTATCAATTGTGGAAAGATTCCCACCATCATCTTTGGCCCCGGCTCCATTGTGCCCGCCCATAAACCCGACGAATTTATCTCCATTGACGAATATATCACCAGCATAAAAATCCTGGCACTGAGCATTTACAGGTGGTGTAAATAGCGGGAATGTTAAAGGAGAATATCATGAATGGAATGAGTGCCGATCTTGTAATTACCGGCGGCCGCGTTATTACAGCGAACCCAAAGGATGAGGTGGCAGAGGCTGTCGCCGTTTTGGGTGACAAAATCGTTGCAGTGGGGAAGGCAGATGAGATCGCCCCATTAATCGGTGATACCACCGAAGCCATCCGTTTAGATAGCCAAACCGTGCTGCCGGGTTTTATCGAGCCCCACACCCATTTCATGATGTATGGACTGCGAATGCATATGGTGGATGCCAAAACCCCTCCGAATAATACCATTCCCCAACTCTTGGAACGGCTGCGAAAAGAAGCTGTCGATACAGCTAAGGGAGAGTGGGTTGTCGGCTGGGGGATAGAAGAAGGCGCCTTTGAGGAAAACCGCTGGCCTACCCGGGACGAACTGGACTCAGTCTCCCCGGATCATCCGCTCTATATTACGCACCGGTCCGGCCATGCCGGCATCGCAAACAGCACGGCTCTTGCAATGGCCGGAATTGATGAGTCGACACCACAACCGGAGGGTGGAAATATAGACAAAGATTCGGAAACCGGTCGATTGACCGGGGTGTTGCGTGAGAAGGCGGCATTCAGACCGGTTCAGAATCTCGTGCCGCTTGCCACCGTGGATCAGATGAAAGCCGGGCTTGCCGAAGCAGGCAGGCTTTATGCGACTGCAGGGATCACATCGACCCATGATGCCGGTGCCGACACGCGCCCGGAAACCTACCAGGCTTACCAGGAGGCAATTGAAGAAGGTCTTTTAAAAACCCGTGTCTATCTTATGATTCGCGATCGGCCCTATGACCATTTCTACATGAAACGGGACCTGGGGCTGAGAACCGGATTCGGCAATGACAGGTTGCGGCTGGGACCGGTAAAAACCTGTACGGACGGATCCATCCAGGTGTTCACCTGCGCATTTTACGACCCTTACATTACGCTTGATTCGGAAAGTATTCGGCGGAACCCGCGAGGTGTACTTCAGATGTCACCGAACGAAACAAACGATATTGTTCTCGAAGCTCATGAGAAAGGTTATCAGGTGGCGATTCACGCTCAGGGCGACTTCGGCATCGATGTCGCCATCGATGCGATTCAATACGCCATGTGGAAACATCCCAGGCCCGACCCCCGGCACCGGATCGAACATTGCCAGTGTGTTACCCCGGAGGGCCTAAAACGTATGCAGCGGCTCGGGATTATCGGCTCATTCTACCCGCACCACACCTGGTACTGGGCGGATCGGCATATTTCCACCTTTATCGGGATGGAGCGGGCCAGAAGAATCGATCCCATGAAATCGGCCATCAATGCCGGCGTGGTGACCATAGCCCATTCCGACGCCCCCATTGCCGGTATCGGGGACCCCATCTTCGGGGCCGAGCCTCTATTCGGTATCTGGTGTGCGGTGAATCGGAAGACCCGCAACGGCGTGCTCCTTGGACCCGAAGAACGGATAACCCCCATGGAAGGGATTCGGGCCTATACCATCAACGCCGCGTATTCCTCTTTTGAGGAAAACATTAAAGGTTCCCTCGAACCTGGCAAACTGGCCGACTTTGTCATCCTATCGGAAGACCCCTGCGAGGTAGAACCGTCTGAGATCCGAAACATCAAGGTCGAACGGACCATTATCGGAGGGGAGACAGTGTATCGGCATTCTTAAAGCGATTTGACCGGATACCCCGGTGTGTCACTACACCACCTACCGCGTAGAAGAGTGCTCCGGCTAGGAAAATGAGATATGAGGGAAGATGGAAATGGGCGATGCTCCATCCGATGAGCGGGCCTATCGCTGAGCCCAAGTCAAAGCCCGTTGCATAATCTGCCACGCCCACACCGCCTTGACGGCCGGCCCATGACGCCACGAGAATGCCGAGCATCGTGTCGCACAAGAACACAATCAGGATAAATCCGATCAACCCAAAAAGACCAAGCGGCAGGCATGCGAATCCCAATGCCGAAGCACCGATCAGAAATACCATCGGCAGGGACTGCGCTCTTCCGATCCGATCCGCAAATGCTCCCAGCACCGGGGACCCTAAAATATCAAGAAACCATCTAATTGCCAGTACTAT
>CAYSUA010000351.1:0-6787 GCA_964433795.1 uncultured Desulfobacteraceae bacterium
AGGCTCGCTTTCTAGGCTCCATAAGGAAAACATTGCGTCGTGTGTTTGCGGGAATACTCATATATCCGGGAGGTCAAACACGGTTTTTTGCAACCGGTCAAAAGGGTCTTCTCATTAAAGATCCGATTGCGTTGGCTGATCGGATGATTGGGCGAAACCTGAAGCTGGTCTATATTCGGGAAGATTATCTGGCCGATGCGTTGAATCCCTTTCGGCTCGATTACATGAATTCCATGCTGGAGGGTGTGTCTGAAACGGTTGTCAACCGGGATTTTTCCCCTACCTGTTATTTCCACACCCTGATGTTATGGGCAACGCAATGGCACCCGTCTTTGCAAAACCTGTTCAAGACGATTGCAGCGATTCCTGTGGGATGGATATGGGGTGTTCTTTCAGTTTCAGGGATTATCGCGCTAATATTATTTTGGATCGGTCCACCTAAGTATGCTGCGGCTGTATCAGGATGTATCTTGATATCCGGGGCAATCGAGATGGTGCTCCTGTTGATTTTACTCCTCGGGTTTCAAATCATTGAAGGGTATGTCTATCGTCAGCTGGCTTTAATTATAGCTTTTTTTATGACCGGACTGGCAGTGGGGTCGGGTCTTGTTTCTTTTCTCAAACCGAATATCAAACGATCCGGATCGCTTTTTATCGGTGCTCAAATCTCACTCGGTATTATCCCTGTCGGTTTGGCCCTGCTGTTTCCCGTGTTGCTGGAAAAAGGTGCAGCAGTTTTTTCTCCAGCCGCAATGGGCTGGGTTTTTTCCGGTTTAAGCTTCTTAATCGGTATGGCAGGAGGGAGCCATTTTGCACTGGCAGTTGCAACCATGGCTGTTTCAGGCGCTTCTTTAGAAAAGATCGGCGGTCGATTCTATGCATTGGATCTTTCGGGTGCTGCGGGAGGGGTGCTTATCGCTGCCGGTATTTTTTTACCGATTTACGGTGTTATGAACACCTTGTATTTTCTCAGTGCATTATCTGCTATATCTTTATTCACCCTGTTTCGAAGGTGTTAGCAAAATCTTCGATGGGCACAGCGTCTTTACTCGTCTTTTCCCACCCTGTTGGTGGGATCCCCTTCATCCAGCATCTGACGAAGCACTTTCTTTTC
Organism: uncultured Desulfobacteraceae bacterium; assembly: GCA_964433795.1. Lineage (GTDB taxonomy): Bacteria > Desulfobacterota > Desulfobacteria > Desulfobacterales > SURF-15 > DUZK01. Next base: position 1,115 of record CAYSUA010000351.1, read on the forward strand.
ATCACGGCCCGGGAGAATGCCGGTAAGGTATGCTTCAATCACCGTAACCTCGTTTTGGTTTTTATAGATAACATCCGCCCGTGCCCGTCCCCGCTCGTCTATTTGGGCGATGGTAAAATGACAGGTGATGGTGTCTTGAAAATAGACCGGTTTCTTATATTGAAAGTGCATGCTGGATGCCAACCATCCGATTTGTCCGCCGATTTCGGTCAGAAGGCCGGCAACCAGCAAGCCATGACAAATGCGGCTCTCGAATTTTTTCACCGATGCAAATCGATCATCAAAATGAATCGGATTGTAATCTTGGGTAACTTCGGCAAATCGAATCACATCTTCCTCGGAAAAGGTTCTTGAGATGCTGAAGGTGTCACCGACTTGAAATCCTTCTATGGCTTTTCTTCTAATGGAGGTCATGATTGTTTGATACCATATCGTGTTGTTCCCGGTTTTGAAGAAAGAAAATGGTTATTGGCAATGGGTTATAACCTTTGAACGCTGAACTCTGAACCCTGGTCGCCTCCGGCGCCGCCAAAGGCGGGTAAACCCAGAACCGATCAGTTTAGGTAATATATACTAGGAAAAATACAATAGGTATGTTATGAGGTCAAGGAAATCATAATCGGATCTATCGGTGCAGCGTGCAAGTGTCCGTCATTTGTCTCTTCGTGGCGATTATTTCCGGGTTAGGAGTTGCTAGGCAATCTCCAGATACCGGAAATGGGTGTTCCACAATAACTGCACTTGCCGTCTTTCAAAGCCAGAACTTTAACCCGGTAACCGATCCGCCGGATCAACATCTTTTTGCACGTGGGGCAATAGGTATGCTCGGCCGGATGTTCCGGAACATTACCGACATACACATACTTCAATCCTTCTTCCATGGCCGTTTTTCTTGCATGTTCCAGTGTGGAAACCGGTGTGGGGGGCACGCCCTTTAATTTATATCGCGGATAGAATCGGGAGAAATGAAGCGGGACTTCAGGTCCGAGTTCTTGATAAATCCACCGGCTCATGGCGCGAACCTGCTTGAAATCGTCATTTTTTCCCGTAACCATCAGGTTTACGATTTCCGTGTGAACGTTTCCGGATGAAAGCTGTTTCAGGGTGTTCAATACCGGTTCAAGGCGGCCTTCCGTTATGTTTTGATAATAGTCTTCAGTAAACCCCTTGAGATCGATACAGGCTGCATCCAGTACTTCGCACAGATCCTTTAGGGGGTCGGGGTTAACAAAACCGTTTGAGTGCATAACCTTCAGCAGCGGTTTTGTTTTGGCAAGTTTTCCGATTGCCAACATATATTCCATAAAAATGACCGGTTCCACATAGGTTGAAGCGATGGACAAGCACTTGTAGAGAAGCGCATTTTCCACAACGACTTTCGGGAACAATTCATAGTTGTATGTTTCATCCGGCCTGGCCTGGGATATTTCCCAATTTTGGCAGAATTTGCAGTCAAAATTGCAGCCTGCTGTTGCCAGCGAAAATGATCGCGAACCCGGCAGTACGTGAAAAAAGGGTTTCTTTTCTATGGGATCGATATGGACGGCACATGGGTTGGCGTAAACCAGAGAATAATACTTGCCGTCTACATTTTCACGAACTTCGCAGAAACCTCTTTCACCCGGCTCGACTTCACAGGTGTGGGGGCATAGATTGCAGCGAACGGCGTCATCGTCCAACAGGATATAGTAGGGAGATAGTTTGCGGTTGATGAAACCCTTCTTTAACAGCGCTGCTTTTGCCGGGCGGGGGGAGGTCGCCCAGGGCAATGCCGTGGTACCGGCACAGAAAACCGCACTTTTTCCACACCGGTTCAAAAAGGTTCGGCGGGTTATCTGATCGACCATTAAAACCCCCCCATTAGAAAATCTCTGCTGAAAAAACAAAGATTTCGGTTTTAGGATCTTCCCAACTGCTTTCGGGAAGACCGGCTTTTCGGCAGGTCTGCTCCAAAAACGTCATGCGATTCCATCCATATCTTTCGGCAACCTGGGGAAGCAGCAGCCCTGCACGATTTCCATGCCTCATATATAACCCATGCATCCCCACACGGATTTCGTCGGGAGAAGCGATCTTGCGGAGTGGAGATAATACCGAAATTTCAAAACTCAGCTGGGGCAATTCTTCTTTCCGGACCGGAGGAAACCGGGGATCCCGAAACGCAGCGGAAACTGCCATTCTGGATACGGTCTGTGCCAAGGCCTCATTGCCGGAAATGCATCCGATACACCCACGCAGATGATCCCCTTTTTGAAGGGTAACAAAGACCCCCCGGATTTGTTTCAGACGTGGAGGCAAATCCTTAATTTTCGGTGCATTTCTGCCGAACAAAACCGCCTCCACCGACTGTTTGGCGATGCCATGAAGAATTTCTCTTTCTCCTTTGTTAAGTCCGATTCGATCCGACGCCATCACGTTATTGACAGAGGAGTCGATTTTATTTCTAGCACTTGCCCATAAGGCTGCAGCCATATACCCGACTACACGAGATCGATCTCCGGTTACATCGCCTGAGTTTGCAGCGAAAAGCACTTCGCTTTGATCGGCGCCCAACTGTTTTGCGGCCAGCAATGCTGTTACCATGGGCCCGCCGCCACAAGCTTCGCCCAGTCCGAAGGCAAGATCTGCATGAATTCCTTCCGCGTCCATGACCGCCACGCGATCCATGACTCTGCGGTCCAGTTTTTTTGCCTCTTCATAGGAATGAAAATGAGACAGGTCGGTGCTGGCCACCAGCAAGACGGATTTTCCCTGTATGCTCTCAGAAAGTGTTTGGGCAAGACTCACAGAAGTTTGGAGCTTCTGATCGCCCATTACCAGCGGTACCAATTTTGCTTCCGGAAGCAGCATCTGGATAAATGGAAGCTGTATTTCGAGAGAATGCTCTGACCGATGGGCATTTTGGATATAACGAATCTCGGAATCTTTGGATTTGATGGTATGAATCAATTCTTGGTCAAGCGGTACGGTTCCCAGGGGCGTCCCATATCCCCCGATATCATACACCGATACGCCGCTGAAGCTGGCTCTGTGGCTAGGTGCAACGATTACGACGGTTTCGAATTTTCGGGCTTCTAACAGCTTGTATGCATGTGCGGCAACCTGGCCGGAGTAACGATATCCGGCATGGGGAACAATGAGGGCCACCAGACGGTCCTGTTTGGTTTTTTGGGGAACCTGTTTTAAAAAAGCATTTACCTGCTTGCGCAGATCTTTAGGATTCTCCGGGTACCAGGTCCCCGCAAGAACCGATTCGCGAATTTTACCGGCGTTTGCGGCTGCAGCAAATGGAGTCTGTTCATGTGAGAACAGTAAAAATAAAACGAAGATAAAAAGATGGAAAGTCCCTTTCCGGATGGGTCGCTTAAATGGCATGGGATCTCCTCATTGCCAAGGTGAACAGCAGGGTAGAGTATCATTCACCCAGGACGTTTTAGAGGAGTTTATTATGGAATCCTTTGTCTTGCAATAGCATTTTAAATCCATGAAAAATAGAAATTCGTATTGTATCCTGACCGGATAATAATTATCATCTATCAATAATGCTCTGTGTCTTAACATTTTTTTCTGGATAATCAGAAAGCCAACACAATCGGCTTTGAAGATAACCAGGCATTTTTTCAGTTCCGAAAGGAGAGCTTATGAGTCGTGTGGTAATGGCAAAAACGGGAGATCGGAAGTCCGGTGTGAAGGCATCCATCGCAGGACTTAAAGCAAATCCGGCTCACGGCAAGGATGTTCTGATAAAGCCGAATTTCAATACGGCTGATCCGGCTCCGGGATCTACCCATAATGACACGTTGATGGCCGTCGTCGATGAAATATGGGAAATGGGCGCCCGGTCCATCGGCGTTGGGGATCGAAGTTATCCGCCGACGCTGGAGGTGATGACGCAGAAAGGCATCATACCGCTGCTTGAAAAAAAAGAGGTGAATATCATCAGCTTTGATGACCTCAGGGATTCGGATTGGATCGAATTTAAACCGAAAGACAGCCATTGGCCAACAGGGTTTCGAATTGCCCGTCCGATTATCGAATCTGAGTGTCTGGTATCCACCGGCTGCTTAAAGACCCATCAATTCGGCGGTGTCTTTACCCTTTCCCTGAAATTACATGTGGGGGTGGTTCCGACAGGGCGACATGGTTTTTCGTATATGAGCGAGCTTCATTCATCTCCCCATCAACAGAAGATGATTGCGGAAATCAATGAACCGTTTTCCCCGCATCTTATTGTTATGGATGGTGTTGATGCTTTTGTGGATGGCGGACCGGCTACCGGTAAACGGGTGAGGGGAGATGTGATTTGGGCTGCAACCGATCGGGTTGCTGTAGATGCAGTGGGTGTGGCCGTCTTAAAGGCCCTTGGCAGCAATGCGTCCATTATGAACCCTAAAATCTTCAGCCAGCAACAGATTTTAAGAGCGGTTGAACTCGGATTGGGTGTCACTGCAACATCTGAAATAGAATTGGCGGCTGCAAATAAAGAATCGAAAGACCTTTGCGGTCAGATACAAAATATACTCCAAGCGGGCTGACGGTCATAAGTTTGTGCTTTTTTTCTCCAAACAATCAGCATGTAAGACGCTAATCCGTATAAGCCGGCACTTCGTCCGACCGTTTGATATACAGAGCCAAAAAAGCTGCTATGGCATAGATGACGGCAGTTGCGCCAAAGACACTTCTGAGACCAAACCAGATGGCTAAGCCGGCTGCCAGCATGGGAGCCACGCAACGTCCTGCCGAATTAACGCTGGCATACAATCCGAATGTCGTCCCCTGGGTGCCTGACGGTGTTTTAAGATTCATGAGTGCGCCGATGCCTGTTAAAATACCACCATCTGCAAATCCGGTTAACGCTTGTAGAACGACCAGTTGCCAGGCATTTGTAACGAACGGTTGCGGGATATAGCAAATCACACCCGCAATAAAAGCGGCGAATAAGGTTTTACTATGACCGATTCGATCCCCGAGCTTCCCCAACCAAATCGCACTCAGAGATCCGGTAACCGCCCTTACACCAAGAGCGATACCGGTCATGGTGGCTACCCCGGGAACCGCACCCATTAGCTCCATAACAAATAGCGCTGCGATGGGTAAGACAAGGGTTCGCCCCAGACTTTGCAAAAATGCTTCTGCATAAAGCGGAATCATACCGGGTGCAATGAGTAGTGATCGGAAACCGGCCAGCAGTTTTGGGCGCTTAGATTTTTTTATGGGTTCAAAATCTTCATGAACCCAGAATATAACGGCAAATCCGGATAATGCCAGGAGGATTCCGGTTACCCAGAAGCACTCCCGGAAACCGAGTGTATCACTGATTATTCCACCGATCAGGGGACCGATGGAGATCCCCCCCCACACCCCCATTTGAATCAACCCAAGTGCTTCACCGGTTCTTTCTTTGGGGGCTGTTGCCGCCACCAGTGCATTGGCTGCAGGGACCGTTCCGGTTACAAAACCCTGGAAGAATCGGAGCAAGGTGAGTTGCTCCGCATTCTGTGCAAATCCCATCACCGCCAGCAATATTGCCCCGCCCAGTGAAGCGCGAACCAGCATTAATTTCCGTCCGTAACGATCCGCAATGACACCCCAGACCGGTGCAGAAATCATCATGGCCACGGCTTGGGACGAGAAAACCATCCCTGACCAGAATGCAATGGAACCGCCGGTGAC